>NZ_KV812671.1:0-40280 GCF_001813485.1 Pseudomonas sp. HMSC067G02 | reverse complement strand
GGAGGGGCTTGGAAGGCGCGGGTTACGGGGTTTTTCCCCGGTCTTCGCGGTTGTCCCGCCGCCAAAGTCCCGCCTCGTCGATCTATCGGTTGGGCGGGGCGACGCTTTATGCTGTGCGCGCCCGAATGCCTTCATGGAGGAGGCGGGTTTCGGACCAGGGAGGTCGAGCATGCACACGGGAGAAACACTCGCCGCCGCGCCGCCGGCACGGCCATTGCGCCAATCGCGGCTGGGCGGCCTGTCGCTGTTCCTCGCCCTGGCCGGGGTCGCCATCGCGCTGGTGGTGATGGCGCTGGCGCTCGGCGAGCGGATCGACCTCAGCGACGAGAACCATCTGCTCGGCCTGTTCGCCGCCTTGCTGGCGGTCTTCGCGGTATCGACCTGCGGCCTGGTGCTGGGCCTGGCCGGCCTGCTCAGGCGCAGCCGCAAGCGTCACCTGGCCCTGGCCGGCATCGTCCTCAACCTGTCGTGCCTGCTCTGGGGCTGGCATGCGCTGAGCACGGCGGCGGCCGCGATCCTGATGGTCCTGGGGCAAACCGGGTTGTCGTTCCTCAGCGCCCTGGCGGTGCTGTTCGGCATGATCTTCTTCCGCCAGGCCTGACCCGTTCCGCGACTATGCGCAGGCAGCCTGGGCGCCCGCCGTTCGGCCGCTCGTTCATCGAATGGCCGCATTGCGGACACTCGTCGCGGATTTGCAGGGGCAGGGGCTCAGCCGGGGAAGGAGGGCGCGAGAGGAGCAAAAGGTGAGCCCCGGAGGTGCGGATCTCCGGGGCTCGTGCGGCACGGTGGTGCGGGCACCGGGTCGCGATCAGCGCTGGAAGGGATAGTACAGCGCTGGATGGACAGTATAGCGCTATGCATTTCGCATGAATCCTTTAGTTAGGTCTTTTTCTCATATTTGCAGCGGTTTCGTGACCGAGGGCAATGAAGTGGCTTTTTCCCCTTGCCGCCCGCCGGAACCCATCCAACGGCTGGCATGCCCTCGTAACCGAAGTCAGAAACGCCAGTCGACGGCCAGTCCGACGCCATGGTCCTTCTCGCGGCTGCCCAGCAGGCCGTTGTAGCCCAGCCGCACGCTCACTTCGCGATTCACCGCGAGGCTGGCGTCGACGCCGAGCAGCGCGGCGTCGCGGGACAGGGCCACGCTTTCCACGCTGAATGGCTGGCTGCCGCTGGCGAACGCCAGGTGGCGTTGCGGGGTGGTGTCGCTCAGGTTGTGGCGCCAGCCGAGGGTGCTGGAGAGCGCCAGGCGGCGTTCGGCATCCAGCTCGAAATGCCGTTTCGCGCGTAGGCCCAGGGTGGTGAAGGCGGCGTCCAGGTTGTCGTCGCCACCCTCCAGGGCCGCGGCGCTACCGCGTTCGCGGAAGTCATCGCTGGCGACGTGCACGTAGGCCAGCCCGGCGAAGGGTTCCAGCTCCAGGCTGCGCCAGCCCAGCGCGTAGGCGGCCTCGGCGAACAACTGGCTGCTCTGTGCGTCGAGCTTGGCCTTCTGCTTGCCGGCCACGGCGCCGTATTGCAGGTCGCGCTTGACCTCGGCGCGGTGCCAGGCGTGCGCCGCGCCGAGGCTCAGGCGCCATTGCTGCAATTGCCGGCCGAGGTAGGCGCCGAGGTGGTAGCTGTCGATGCTGGCGGAGGATTGCAGGCTGCTGTCCATGTTCAGCGAGCTGTTGCTGTAGCCGGCCACCAGGCCGAGGCGCGTGTCGCTGGCGACCTGGCTGTCGACGCCGAGCAGGAAGCCGCCGACCGAATGCCGGTAGCCTTCGCTACCGTGGCTGCCATCGGCGCTCTTGCCCCAGGAGCCGAGCGCCTTGAACCAGCCTTCGGGAGCCTCCCCGCCGGCCTCGCCGTCGCTGGTCTGGCGCAGGCGTTCGCCGACGCTGTCGCGCAGATAGCGGCTGTCGTTGAGCAACAGGCCGGCGAGCGCCGGGTAGATTTCCCCGGACAATTGCTGGAAGGCCCGTTGGGCGGTTGCGGCGTTTTCCGACAGGAGCAGGCTTTCGTAGACCGGGTTGCCGGCGCCGAGCGCTTCCACGGCACCAGCGACCGCCGCCTGGTTGGGCGTCTGCGCGACGCTGGCGAGGGCCGTGCCGTTGCGTCCGATATCCAGGCGGATGGCGTTGGCCGCGTAGTCCAGGGTGCCGCCGAGGAACAGGTAGTTCGGCAATACCGCGTCGAAGCGCCCGTCGATGCCGCCGGCGGCGTCAAGGATGTCGTAGCGGCGGCCGACCAGGCTCTCGACCTGGGACTGGCTGAGCAGGTCGGGGCTGTTTTCCATGGCCAGGGTGACATTGCCGCCCGCGATGCTCGCCTTGCCGCTGGCGACGATCCGGTCGCTGGCGCTTTCCGAAAGCTCCACCGCGTAGGTCGAGCCGGATTCGAAGCGCAGGTCCCCGGCGACCTCCAGGGTGCCGATGGAGTTGCCCGCGGCCACCGTGCCGCCGGAGCGCGCCAGCAGGCCGCCGATCCTGCCGCTGCCGCCGAGGGTGCCGCCGGCATTGACTTCGACGGCGGACAGCAGCGAACCGTCGACGCTGAGCAGCCCGCCATCGACCAGGGTCGGCCCGCGATAGGTGCTGTCGCCGCTCAGGACCAGGCTGCCGGCACCGGCCTTGACCAGGCTGCCCTGGTACTGGCGCTGGGCGGCGGCCTGGTCGCGGGCCATGCCGATGGCATAGTCGGTGCGTTCCTGCTGGCTGGCGCCGGCCGGCAGGCCGTTTTCCCAGCCCTTGTCCTTCAGCGTCCGCTGCCAGGCCGCGTGCTCGGCGGCGTCCTCGGCCTGGCGCTGGAGCAGGGCGCTATCGGAAATCGGGTTGCTCCATTCGTCGCGCAGGCCGGCCGGAAGGTTGGCCTCGAAGCGGCCGAGCAATTGTCCAGGCCCATGCATCGCCCGACCGAGATCCGGCACGCCCCAGCCGACGGTGTCGGTGGGGGCGCCGGTCGGCGTGCCGTCGAGCTGGGTGGCGGTGGTCAGCAGAACCTGCAGCGCCTGCTCGTTGTTCAGGTACGGATAGCGCTGCATGACCAGGGCCAGCGCGCCGGTGGCGTGGGGCGCGGCCATCGAGGTACCGGACTTGTTGGCATAGCCGCCGCCGGGCATGGTGCTGTTGATCAGGCGGCCGGGCGTGGTGATGCACCAGTACTTGGCGATGCCGCAGCGGTTGTAGCGCTGGCCGTTCTGCTGGTCGAGGCCGGACACGGCCAGCCAGTGGCCTTCCAGGTCCGGCTGGAAGTAGGGCAGGGCGGAGCGCACGCTGGCGTTGGCGTAGCCGCTGTTGCCGGCGCTGAAGACGTTGATCACGCCCTGGCGGGAGACGCCGGCGGCGGCGTCCAGCCAGGTGGCGCGCCCGTAGTGCTGGGCATAGGCGGCGTGCAGGCCGTCGAGGGTCTCGTAGCTGACGTCCTTGGGCTGGCTGCCCCAACTGTTGTTGATCGCCCGCACCCCGGCGTCGGCCAGCGCCTGGTAGGCGGCCTTGAAATAGTTCGGGTCGGGCGTCGGGCCGAACAGGAAGCTGTCGTTCTGGTTGGTGTTGGCGACGTACACCTGTGCCGCGTAGGCCACCCCGTGCATGCCGACGCCGTCGCGCGAGGCGCCGAGGGTGCCGCCGACGTGGGTGCCGTGGGAGTCGTTGTTACCGTTCATCGCGCCGCTGACGCTGAACGGCGTGCCGTCGACATAGGTGCCGCTGGCCGTCACCGGCTGGTAGCGCGAGGCGGGGGTATCCGGATGGCTCGGGTCGAAACCGGAGTCCATCTCGCCGATCTTCACGCCCTGGCCGTCGATGCCGGCGGCATAGGCCTGGTCGGCCCGCATCCGTTCCAGGCCCCAGTCCTGCTGGTATTCGGCGGAGCGCCAACTGGCCGGATCGCCGGGCCGACCGGTTTCGACATAGGCGGCCGTGGCCGGCTGGGCGATCCAGGCGCCCAGCAGCAGGGCGGCTGACAACGAGGTGGGGCGAGGGCGGAAGGGGCGGGCGTCGGTCATGCGGTCTCCACGCTTTATTGGTCTTGTCGGACAGGGGCGGACTCGAAGAGACAAGGTTTAGCACCGGCTTTCGCCGCGCCGGAATTCCCAGGTGGATAGTTGACAGCCGGACAAACGGCACGCTTCCCCTCTACCGCGCCCATCGGCCAGCCTGATGCCTGGCGATTCAGCCGACTGACGCTGCTGGCGCGGCGGCGGAAGGCGCCGCATAGTGCCGATTCGACGACTAGACCGGTCGTCTGGTCCTCGCGTACGCGCCGGGCCGCGGCGGCCGGCGACGACAATGAAGAGGCGAGCCATGAGCAAGACCCTCCACTACCGTGCGTGCCATCTCTGCGAGGCCATCTGCGGGCTCGCCATCGAGACCGAGAGCGACGAGGGCGGCGTGCCGCGGATCCGCTCGATCAAGGGCGACCCGCAGGACAGCTTCAGCCGCGGCCATGTCTGTCCCAAGGCGGTGGCCCTGCAGGACATCCAGGACGACCCCGACCGCCTGCGCCAGCCGTTGCGCCGGGTCGGCAGCGAGTGGCAGCCGATCGGCTGGGACGAGGCCTTCGCGCTGGTGGCCAGCCGCCTCGGCGAGATCCGCGAGCGCCATGGCAACGATGCGGTGGCGGTCTACCAGGGCAATCCGAGCGTGCACAACTACGGCCTGATGACCCATAGCAACTACTTCCTCGGCCTGCTGAAAACGCGCAACCGCTTCTCCGCGACTTCCGTCGACCAGTTGCCGCATCACCTGGTCAGCCAGCAGATGTACGGCCATGGTTTGTTGATCCCGATCCCCGACATCGACCACACCGACTTCATGCTGGTGCTCGGCGGCAACCCGCTGGCGTCCAACGGCAGCATCATGACCGTGCCGGACGTGGAGAAGCGCCTGAAGGCGCTGAAGGCCCGCGGCGGCCGGCTGGTGGTGGTCGATCCCCGGCGCAGCGAGACCGCGGCTATCGCCGACCGGCACCTGTTCATTCGTCCCGGCCAGGATGCGGCGCTGTTGCTCGGGATACTCAACACCCTGTTCGAGGAGCACCTCGGTCGCCCCACGCCGCTGCCGGTCGACGGGCTGGAGCGGGTGCGCGAGGCGGTCGCGGTCTTCGACGCCGAGTCCATGAGCGTGCGCTGTGGCGTGCCGGCCGAAAGCATTCGCCAACTGGCGCGGGATTTCGCCGCCGCCGAACGGGCGGTCTGCTATGGCCGGATGGGCGTTTCCACCCAGGCCTTCGGCACGCTCTGCCAGTGGCTGGTGCAACTGATCAACCTGGTCACCGGCAACCTCGACCGGGTCGGTGGCGCGCTGTGCACCTCGCCGGCCCTGGACCTGGTGGCGAGTACCTCGGGTGGCCACTTCGGCCGTTGGCGCAGCCGCGTCTCGGGGCTGCCGGAATATGGCGGCGAACTGCCGGTGGCGGCATTGGCGGAAGAAATCCTCGGCGAAGGCGAGGGGCAGGTGCGCGCGCTGGTCACGGTAGCCGGCAACCCGGTGCTGTCCACGCCCAACGGAAGGCGGCTCGAACAGGCCCTGGACGGCCTGGAGTTCATGCTCAGCATCGACCTCTACATCAACGAGACGACCCGCTACGCCGATCTCATCCTGCCGCCCACCGCGCCGCTGGAGCACGATCACTACGACACCACCTTCAACGTCTTCGCCGTGCGTAACGTGACCCGTTTCAACGAGGCTGTGCTGCCGCGTCCCGAGGGTGCGCTGCACGACTGGGAGATCTTCGTCGGCCTGGCGCGGGCCTTCGCCGCGCGCAACGGCCTGGAGCTGAAACCGACCCTGGAGCCGCAGCAGATGATCGACCTCGGCCTGCGCGCTGGCGCCTACGGCGACCGTTCCGAGCACAGGCTGAGCCTGGCCACTCTGCGCGAACATCCCCACGGCATCGACCTCGGGCCGCTGCGGCCGAACCTGGCGCCGCGCCTGAAGACCGCCGACCAGCGCATCCAGGCCGCGCCGCCGCTGTTCGTCGACGACCTGCAACGTTTCGCCGCACAGCCACTGCCTGCGTCCGACCAGTTGCTGCTGATCGGACGACGCCACGTGCGCAGCAACAATTCCTGGATGCACAACTACCATCGCCTGGTGAAGGGCAAGCCGCGTCACCAGTTGCTGATGCACCCGCGGGACCTGGAGGGTCGCGGCCTGGTCGACGGGCAACGGGTGCGGGTGCGCTCGCGGGTCGGCAGCGTCGAGGTGGAGGTGGCGGCGAGCAGCGAGATGATGCCCGGGGTGGTCAGCCTGCCGCACGGCTGGGGCCACGCGCGGCCCGGCGTGCAACTGGCGATCGCCCGCGCCCAGGCCGGCGCCAGCGCCAACGACCTGACCGACGAGCGTCATCTCGACCTGCTGTCGGGCAACGCCGCGCTCAACGGCCTGCCGGTGGAGGTGGAAGCGGCCTGAGCGGGTCGACGGAACGCGAGAGTAAAGCCGAGCGTCGCGCTAGGCTTTCCGATACAATACCGGTCATTATTTGCCGAGTTACCGTGTCGAAACGTTCCTGTTGAGGTAAGCCATGGACATCATCGAAACCATTAAAGAGCAGATCGCCAACAACCCCATCCTGCTGTACATGAAGGGTTCGCCGAACGCCCCGCAGTGCGGTTTCTCCTCGCGCGCGGCCCAGGTGCTGATGGCCTGTGGCGAGAAGTTCGCCTACGTCGACATCCTGCAGAACCCGGAAATCCGCGCCAACCTGCCGAAGTACGCGAACTGGCCGACCTTCCCGCAGCTGTGGGTCAATGGCGAACTGGTCGGCGGCAGCGACATCCTCGCCGAGATGTTCGAGAAGGGCGAACTGCAGACCCTGGTCAAGGACGCGGCGGCCAAAGCCAACGCCTGATCCGCGCATCCGACGAAGAGCCCCGCCTTGTGCGGGGTTTCTTTTTTGTCCGGAGAAACCAGCAAGGAAACCGGGAGCCTCCATGTCGGAAGTCAATCCTCGCCAGGGTCGCCTGGCTTGCATCTATTTCTTCGCCATGGCCGGGCTGGTCATCGGCAACCTGATGGGACGCATCCCGGCGCTCAAGGAGCAGACCCAGCTGGACGAGCGCGCGCTCGGCCAGGCCCTGCTCGGCGTCGGGGTCGGCGCGCTCACGGCGTTCCCGTTGAGCGGTTTTCTGGTCCAGCGCATCGGCAGCCGCAGCGTAGTGATCGGCGGTTGCCTGATCATGCTGCTGGTGTTTCCGCTGCTCGGCCTGAGCCAGGGCTGGTGGCAACTGGCCCTGGCCTTCTACGTGCTGGGCGTGAGCTTCGCCGGGATGGACGTGGCGATGAACATCCAGGCGGTGGATGTCGAGCGCCTGCTCGGCAAGCCCTGCATGTCCATGCTGCATGGCATGTACAGCCTCGGCTGCCTGGTCGGTGCGTTGAGCGCCGCGGCCCTGGCCGGACTGACGCCGTTCTGGCATTTCCTCATTCTCACCGCACTCGGCCTGCTGAGCCTGCCATTCTTCGTACGCGCGTTGCTTCCGCCGGACCCGAGCAAGGCGGGCGCGCGCAAGGGCGGCGGCTTCACCTTGCCGCCGCGGGCCTTGCTCGGCCTGGGCCTGCTGATTCTCTGCGCGTTCGTTTCCGAGGGCGGCGTGGCTGACTGGAGCGCGCTGTTCCTGCACAGCGTTCTGGATGCTTCCGAGCGGGTGGCGGCGCTGGGCTTCGCGGCGTTTTCCGCGGCGATGGTGGTGGGGCGCCTGTTCGGCGACCGCCTGCGCGGACGCATCGACGATGCGCCATTGCTGCGCGGCCTGGGTTCGCTGGCCACGCTGGGCATGCTGGTGGCGCTGTTCAGCCCCTGGCCGGCACTGAGCATCGCCGGTTTCGGGGTGGTTGGCCTGGGACTGTCGGTGATGGTGCCGATCGTGATCAGCGCTGCTGGCAACCAGCCGGGCATCGATCCGGTGATCGGGGTCGCCGCCGTCTCTACCGTGGGGTATGGCGGACTGCTGATGGGTCCGCCGCTGATCGGCCTGCTGGCCCACGAGATCGGCCTGCGCTGGGCATTGCTGGTACTGGTCGGTCTTTGCCTGTTGCTGGCCCTGCGCGCCGATCTGGTCCGGCGCAGGCCGCGCAGCGCCTGAGGCTTTCTGGCGGGCAAGAAAAAAGCGCCGACGGGGCAGGCCGCCGGCGCTTCGTCGTGGTTCCCGATCAGTCGTCTTCGTGCATGTGCGACTGCAGGTAGTTCTCCAGGCCGACTTTCTGGATCAGGCCCAGTTGGGTCTCCAGGTAGTCGATGTGCTCTTCTTCCGACTCCAGGATGTCCTTCAGCAGGTCGCGGCTGACGTAGTCGTGCACCTGTTCGCAATGCACGATGGCTTCGCGCAGGTCCTTGGTCGCCTTCAGCTCCAGGTTCAGGTCGCACTGCAGCATTTCCTGGGTGTTCTCGCCGATCAGCAGCTTGCCGAGGTCCTGCAGGTTGGGCAGGCCTTCGAGGAAGAGGATGCGCTCGATGAGCTTGTCGGCATGCTTCATCTCGTCGATCGACTCGTGGTACTCATGGGCGCCGAGGCGCTTCAGGCCCCAGTCGTTCCACATGCGCGAGTGGAGGAAGTACTGGTTGATCGCGATCAGCTCGTTGCCGAGGATCTTGTTGAGGTGCTGGATGACTTTCTTGTCGCCTTTCATGCCGAATCCTGCCGTCGTAGTGGGTGTGATTCGCCAAGTTTGGCCGCGACGAAGCAGGGTGTCAAACCTAAGTTATTGAAATATAAGGGAAAAAGAATATGAATACGAATGTTTTCTTTCCGCGTTCTGCCGCTAAGTCATTGAATTGAAGGCATAAAAAAACCGGGCGCCAGGCCCGGTTCTTCTGAAAGAGGGATAAAAAATATTTTTCAGGCAGCGACGAACGCCGTAGTCCCGAACGCCGGTACCGGCTGGGCACTCTGCAGGTCGTTGAGGGTTTCGCGTACCACCTGCTTGGCCAGGCATGCGCACTTGCCGCACTGGGTACCGACGCCGGTGGCTTCGCGAACCTCACGATAGCTGCAGCAGCCTTCGTAGATGGCATCGCGGATCTGGTTGTCGGTAACACCTTGGCAGAGGCAGACGTACATGGCGATCTGGCTACTGGGAAGTTGAGTTGGAAAAGATACTAATAATAATGAGAATGATTGTCAAAGTTCCCTGGAGCGTTTTAGTCGGGTTTTTTTCGCCCCCCGACAAATGGCTTTGTCGGACAAAGACTTAGCGCCGGCTGGGGCGGGGTGTATGATGGTTGTTTCCCGGGAACGGCGCCCCTGCCATCGAGGCTTCGCGAGGAGCCGGCAGGCTGCGGTGCCGTCCTTCAACCTTCCGCTTAAAGGAGACATGGAATGAGCGTACTCGTAGGTAAGAAAGCGCCTGACTTCAACGTTGCCGCGGTACTGGGCAATGGCGAGATCGTCGAGAGCTTCACCCTGTCCGAGGCCATCAAGGGCAAGTACGGCCTGGTGTTCTTCTATCCGCTGGACTTCACCTTCGTCTGCCCGTCCGAGCTGATCGCCCTGGACCACCGCATCCCGGAATTCCAGGCGCGCAACGTCGAGGTGATCGGCGTTTCCATCGACTCCCACTTCACCCACAACGCCTGGCGCAACACCCCGGTGGACAAGGGCGGCATCGGTGCCGTCAAGTACACCCTGGCGGCCGACACCAAGCACGAGATCGCCAAGGCCTATGACGTCGAGTCCGACGGTGGCGTGGCCTTCCGTGGCGCGTTCCTGATCGACAAGGAAGGCGTTGTGCGCTCGCAGATCGTCAACGACCTGCCGCTGGGCCGCAACATGGACGAGCTGCTGCGTCTGGTCGATGCCCTGCAGTTCCATGAGGAGCACGGTGAAGTCTGCCCGGCCAACTGGAAGAAGGGCGACAAGGGCATGACCGCATCGCCCGAAGGCGTGGCCAAGTACCTGGCCGAGAACGCCAGCAAGCTGTAAGAAGAGCCTGCTTCGCGCGTTGGAAAAAAGCCCCGCTTCGGCGGGGCTTTTTCATGGGTTCGCGGGGGCCGGCAGCCCCATCCCAGGTCACGCGCCTCGCTCCGAAGAGGGGAGATTGCCTGACCGGTCGCGTAGGACGGATAACGTCCTGGCGTTATCCGCCTAAGTGGGCCGAAGCTCAGTCGTCGTCATCCATCCAGCCGCCCATTTCCTTCCAGCGGTTGACGATGCCGCAGAACAGCTCGGCGGTCTTCTCGGTGTCGTAGCGTGCCGAGTGCGCCTCGCGGTTGTCGAACTCCATGCCGGCGGCCTGGCAGGCCTTGGCCAGGACCGTCTGGCCGTAGGCGAGGCCAGCCAGGGTGGCGGTGTCGAAGCTGGAGAAGGGATGGAACGGATTGCGCTTGATCCCGGTACGCGCCACCGCGGCATTGAGGAAACCGAGGTCGAAGCTGCTGTTGTGGCCGACCAGGATCGCCCGCTTGCAGCCATTGGCCTTCAGCGCCTTGCGGATGCCGCGGAAAATCTCGGTGAGTGCCGCTTCCTCCTGCACCGCCATGCGCAGCGGGTGGTCAAGCTTGATGCCGGTGAATTCCAGTGCGGCCGGCTCGATGTTGGCGCCTTCGAAGGGCTCGATGCGGAAGAAGTAGGTGTGTTCCGGGAACAGGAAGCCTTTCTCGTCCATGCCGACAGTGGTCGCGGCGATTTCCAGCAGCGCGTCGGTGGCCGAGTTGAAGCCGCCGGTCTCGACGTCCACCACTACCGGCAGGTAGCCGCGGAAGCGGCGCGCCATCGGATGGCGCGGGCCGCTGGGGAGGCTGCCGTCGAATTCGTCGTCGAAGTTGTCTTCGCTCATGCCCCGGCCTCCAGCAGTTTCCAGCGGAGTGTCTCGCCGGCGCGCAGCGGTACCACGTCGAAGTCGCCGAAGGGGAGGCTGGCGGGCGCCTGCCACTCCTCGCGGACCAGGGTGATCCGGTCGGTGTTGCGCGGCAGGCCATAGAAATCCGGGCCATGCAGGCTGGCGAAGCCTTCCAGCTTGTCCAGCGCATTGCGCTGTTCGAAGGCCTCGGCATACAGCTCGATGGCGGCGTAGGCGCTGTAGCAGCCGGCGCAACCGCAGGCGGTTTCCTTGGCGTGGCGGGCGTGCGGCGCCGAGTCGGTGCCGAGGAAGAATTTCGGGTTGCCGCTCACCGCGGCGTCCAGCAGGGCTTCCTGGTGGGTGTTGCGCTTGAGGATCGGCAGGCAATAGAAATGCGGGCGGATACCGCCGACCAGCATGTGGTTGCGGTTGTACAGCAGGTGATGGGCGGTAATGGTCGCGCCGACGTTGGCCGGGGCTTCCCGGACGAACTGGGCGGCGTCGCCGGTGGTGATGTGCTCGAAGACCACTTTCAGGGTCGGGAAGCGCTCGACCACCCGGCGCAGGTGCTCGTCGATGAACTGCTTCTCGCGATCGAATACGTCGACCTCGGCGCGGGTCACCTCGCCATGCACCAGCAGTGGCATGCCGACCTCGGCCATCGCCTCGAGCGCTTCGAAGATATTGTCGATGCGGGTCACGCCAGAGTCCGAGTTGGTGGTGGCGCCTGCCGGATAGAGCTTGGCGGCATGCACGAAGCCGCTGGCCTTGGCGGTACGGATTTCCTCGGCGCTGGTGCGGTCGGTGAGGTACAGCACCATCAGCGGCTCGAAGCGGCTGGCGGCGGGACGGGCGGCGAGGATGCGCTGCCGGTAGGCGTCGGCTTCGGCGGCGTTGCGCACCGGCGGCACCAGGTTCGGCATGACGATGGCGCGGCCGAAGGTGCGGGCGGCGTCGCCGACGGTATTGGCCAGCGCGGCACCGTCACGCAGGTGAATGTGCCAGTCGTCGGGGCGCAGGAGGGTGAGACGGTCGGACATGGGGCTTCCAGGACGGGATTTCGTGGGGGGAAATGCTACCGGAAAAGGGGGGGCGGGGCACTCGCTATCAAGTTTTGTCCGGGCCGTCCGATACATCCTTCGTATTTGGACGCTTTCCCGGAGCCCGCCGTCGTGCAGCCGCGCCTTCTTCTATTGCCTTTCCTGCTCAGCAGCCTGCCGGCACTGGCGGTGACCTTCCAGACGCGGCTGGAGAGCGTCGAGTGGAAGGTCGAAGGCGACCAGTTCGAATGCCGCCTGTCGCAGCCGGTGGCGAATTTCGGGGTCGGCGAGTTCGTCCGGCGTGCCGGCGAGCAGGCGACCTTCCGCCTGAAGCCCGAGGCCCAGTGGCTGGGGCGCGGGTCGGCGACCCTGCTGGCTGCCGCGCCGCCCTGGCGACCGGGACAGGGCGACATCAACCTTGGCCAGGTCAGCATCGGTAGCGGCGAGGTGCCGTTCAACAGCAACCAGCAACAGGCCGGTCGGTTGCTCACCGGCCTGCTCGAGGGGCGCAGCCCGCTGGTCCGCCATCGCACCTGGCAGGGCGATCGCCTGGAGGTGCGCCTGCTGCCGGCGCGCTTCGCCAGCGTCTACAGCCAGTACCAGGCCTGCATCGCCAAGCTGCTGCCGGTGAACTTCGAGCAGGTCAAGCTGGCCCAGGTCGGCTTCCCCGACGGCGGCACGGCGCTGAACGACGTGGCGCGAGCCAAGCTGGACATCATCCTGCAACTGCTCAAGGCCGATCCGAGCATCAACCGGATCGAACTCGACGGGCACTCCGACAACAGCGGCAACCGCCTGACCAACCGCGACCTGTCGCGCCGCCGCGCGCTGGCGGTGCAGGAGTACCTGAAGAGCAACGGGGTGCCGGAAAGCCAGATCAACGTGCGCTTCTACGGCGAGCGCTACCCGCTGGTGGCCAACAACAGCGCCGCCAACCGTGCGCGCAACCGCCGGGTCACCGTGCACCTGTCGCGCGAGGCGGTGGTCGAGCCGGCGACGGAAGCGCCGAAGGCCGAGGACAAGCCGGCGCCGCCCGCGGCAGAACCTGCCGCACCGAAGCCTCCAGCCGCCTCGCTTCAGGGAAAACCCACGGTTTGAGTCGCGCAAACGATAGAATCTGTCGCTTTTGCGTCTAAAGCTGTCGCCCCTCTGTAATTTCCCGAATGCCCTGCGTAGAATTGTCGCTTTTCGTGACGACCCCCGTGGAGTGATGGCATGGCGGATGTGAAGAAGGTAGTCCTGGCGTATTCCGGCGGCCTGGATACCTCGGTAATTCTGAAGTGGTTGCAAGATACCTATAACTGCGAAGTGGTGACCTTCACCGCCGACCTCGGCCAGGGCGAGGAAGTCGAACCGGCTCGCGCCAAGGCCCGCGCGATGGGCGTCAAGGAAATCTACATCGACGACCTGCGCGAAGAATTCGTCCGCGACTTCGTCTACCCGATGTTCCGCGCCAACACCGTCTACGAAGGCGAGTACCTGCTGGGCACTTCCATCGCTCGTCCGCTGATCGCCAAGCGCCTGATCGAGATCGCCAACGAGACCGGCGCCGACGCCATCTCCCACGGCGCCACCGGCAAGGGCAACGACCAGGTCCGCTTCGAGCTGGGCGCCTACGCGCTGAAGCCTGGCGTCAAGGTGATCGCGCCCTGGCGCGAGTGGGACCTGCTGTCCCGCGAGAAGCTGATGGACTATGCCGAGAAGCACGGCATCCCGATCGAGCGCCACGGCAAGAAGAAGTCGCCGTACTCGATGGACGCCAACCTCCTGCATATCTCCTACGAAGGCGGCGTGCTGGAAGATACCTGGACCGAGCACGAAGAAGACATGTGGAAGTGGACCGCTTCCCCGGAAAACGCGCCGGACACCCCGACCTACATCGAGCTGACCTACCGCAAGGGCGACATCGTCGCCATCGACGGCAAGGACATGACCCCGGCCGAGGTGCTCACCGAGCTGAACCGCGTCGGCGGGATCAACGGCATCGGCCGCCTCGACATCGTCGAGAACCGCTATGTCGGCATGAAGTCCCGTGGCTGCTACGAGACCCCCGGCGGCACCATCATGCTCAAGGCCCACCGCGCCATCGAGTCGATCACCCTGGACCGCGAAGTGGCCCACCTGAAAGACGAGCTGATGCCCAAGTACGCCAGCCTGATCTACACCGGCTACTGGTGGAGCCCGGAGCGCCTGATGCTGCAGCAGATGATCGACGCCTCGCAGGTCAACGTGAACGGCGTAGTGCGCCTGAAGCTGTACAAGGGCAACGTTGTGGTGGTGGGCCGCAAGTCCGACGACTCGCTGTTCGACGCCAACATCGCGACCTTCGAGGAAGACGGCGGCGCCTACAACCAGGCCGATGCCGCGGGCTTCATCAAGCTCAACGCGCTGCGCATGCGCATCGCCGCGAACAAGGGCCGCACGCTGTCCTGATCGATGCGCGCCGCCTGCGATGGAACGAAGAACCCCCGGCCATGAGCCGGGGTTCTTCGTTACGGATTGCTGAAAGCGATAGCCGGGGCCGTTCAGGAAGACTTCTGGATCAGTTCGATCTTGTAGCCGTCCGGGTCGGTCACGAAGGCGATCACGGTGGTGCCGTGCTTCATCGGCCCGGCTTCGCGGGTGACCTGGCCGCCGTTGTTGCGGATGTCGTCGCAGGCCTGGTAGGCGTCGTCGACCTCGATGGCGATATGGCCGTAGCCGGTGCCGATCTCGTAGGCATCCACGCCCCAGTTGTGGGTAAACTCGATCACCGCGGAATCCGCCTCGTTGCCATAGCCGACGAAGGCGAGGGTGAACTGGCCGTCGGGATAGTCGTTCTTCCTGAGCAGGGTCATGCCTAGCACCCGGGTATAGAAATCGATCGAGCGATCGATGTTTCCGACCCGGATCATGGTATGGAGAATGCGCATTTTCAGTGCCTCGAGCTTCACGGTCAAAGGCGGATTTTACCATGCGGCCGGCAACCGGCTGCGAGATCGGGATCGTCCCCGTCCCGGCGACCGGCCCTTTGCCGGACTTCCCTTCCTACAGGGTTTTTCGCCTCTTCCCTGAGCTGGCCGTCGATAGCCGGTCGGCCTGCCTCCGCCACCCTCCCGGGCTGCCCGCTGCGTCTCCGAGCGTGCCAGGTGTCCCGCCTCCGGTGAGCTGCCGAAAGCTCGCTGCGCCTTCGCCATGAGGACGGAAAAAGGGGGGTTGACCTTACCAAGGTGTCAAGGTCGATAACCGGCCACGGAAGCGGTTTCGTCCAGCCAGGCCATGCAGGCTCAGACCAGGAAGGCATAACAATGAATCTCAGACACTTCATCCGCATCACCGCGACGCTAGGCGTCGCGGCCCTTATCGCTGGCTGCGGGGAATCGGCGCCGCCCGGGGCGGCGAGCGCCCCGCCAAGCGTTCCCGTCGCCGAGGTGGTGGTTCGCCCGGTGACACCCTACGCCGAGTTCACCGGCTCGCTGACCGCTGTCGAGCAGGTAGAACTGCGGCCGCGCGTCGCCGGCTACATCCAGGACGTTACGGTGCCGGAAGGCCGCCTGGTAGAGAAGGGCCAGCAACTGTTCCTCATCGACCCGCGCGTGTTCAAGGCGGCGCAGGATGCCGCCAGGGCACGCCTGCGCGAGGCCGAGGCCGCGGCGTTGCTGGCGCGCACCGAACACGAGCGAGCCGAGCTGCTGTATGCGCGGAAGGTCGTCGCCCGGGAGCGGCTCGACAGCGCCATCGCCTCGCGCAATGCCAGCAAGGCCCAGGTCGATGCGGCCAGGGCCGCCCTCGACGCGGCGCAACTGGATCTCGGCTTCACGCGGGTCACGGCACCGATCGGCGGGCGTGTCGGGCATATCCAGGTCACCGAGGGCAACTACGTCACCAATGGCGTCACCGCGCTGACCAGCATCGTCTCGGTCGATCCGCTGTACGTGTACTTCGATGTCGACGAGCGCACCTACCTGCAGGCCCTGGCGCCGACCCGCGGCAGGGAGGGCGAGCAGGCCCCCAGGGTCAAGGTGGCGTTGCTCACCGACGAGTCCTATGGACGAAGCAGTCGCCTCGATTTCCTCGCCAATGCCGCCGACCGCGGGACCGGCACGGTCCGGGTTCGGGCGGTGGTCGACAACCCGGACGGGCAACTGACGCCGGGGCTGTTCGCCAAGGTCAGGCTGGAGACCGGCAAGCCTCGCGAGCAGGTGCTGGTCGCCGACCATTCCATCGGCACCGACCAGGGCCGGCGCTATGTGCTGGTCGTCGACGAAGGCAACAAGACCCAGTACCGGCCGGTGGAACTCGGGCCGATGGTCGACGGCCTGCGGGTCGTCCGCCAGGGCCTGCAGCCGGGCGAGCGCATCGTCGTCAAGGGCCTGGTGCGGCCGGACATGCAGATCACGCCGCTCCTTGCGGAAATCGATGGCACGCCCGTCGACCTGTCGAAGACCGTGGGGGCCGCACAATGACATTCCCACGCTTCTTCATCGATAGGCCGATCTTCGCCATCGTTCTTTCGGTGCTGATGATGATCGGAGGCATCGTTTCGTTCTTCCAGTTGCCGCTGAGCGAATACCCGGCGGTGACGCCGCCGACCGTGCAGGTGACCACCGCCTATCCCGGCGCCAACCCCGACGTGATCGCGCAGACGGTGGCGACGCCGCTGGAGCAGGCGATCACCGGGGTCGAGGGGATGCTGTACATGTCCTCGCAGTCGGCCACCGACGGGCGAATGATCCTGACCATCACCTTCGACCAGCACATCGATCCCGACATGGCCCAGATCCAGGTGCAGAACCGGGTCTCGCGGGTGCTCTCGCGCCTGCCCGACGAGGTGCAGCGGCAGGGCGTGGTCACCCAGAAGACCTCGCCGGACATCCTCATGGTGGTGCACCTGCTGTCGCCAGAGCAACGCTACGACCCGCTGTACATCTCGAACTACGCCTACCTCCAGGTGCGCGACGAACTGCTGCGCCTGCCGGGGATCAGCGATGTGGTGGTGTGGGGCGCCGGCGAGTACAGCATGCGCCTGTGGCTCGACCCCGACCTGATCGCCGCGCGCGGACTGACGGCGGGCGAGGTGATCGCCGCGGTACGCGAACAGAACGTCCAGGTGGCGGCCGGCGCCGTCGGCCAGGCGCCGGACTCCACCGCGGCCTTCCAGGTCACGGTGAATACCCTCGGGCGCCTGAGCGACGAAGAGCAGTTCGGCGACATCATCGTCCGCACCGGCGCCGACGGCCAGGTGACGCGCCTGCGCGACGTCGCGCGGATCGAGATGGGCGGCGATGCCTATGCGCTGCGCAGCCTGCTGGACGGCGAGCCGGCGGTGGCCTTGCAGATCGTCCAGAGCCCCGGAGCCAACGCGCTGGATACCGCCGAGGCGGTGCGTGCCACCGTGGCGAGGCTCGAAGGCAACTTCCCGGCCGGCCTGAGCGCGCGCATCGCCTACGACCCGACGGTGTTCGTCCGCGCTTCGTTGCAGACCGTGGCCACCACCCTGCTGGAGGCGATCCTGCTGGTCGTGGTGGTGGTGGTGCTGTTCCTGCGTAGCTGGCGTGCTTCGCTGATTCCGCTGATGGCCGTGCCGGTCTCGCTGGTCGGCACCTTCGCCATCATGCATCTGATGGGTTTCTCGCTGAATACCCTGTCGCTGTTCGGCCTGGTGCTGTCGATCGGCATCGTCGTCGATGACGCCATCGTGGTGGTGGAAAACGTCGAGCGCCACATCGAGAACGGCGAGCCGCCGCTCCAGGCCGCGCGGCGTGCGATGGATGAGGTCACCGGACCGATCATGGCGATCACCTCGGTGCTGGCGGCAGTGTTCATCCCAACGGCCTTTCTCAGTGGCCTGCAGGGCGAGTTCTATCGTCAGTTCGCCCTGACCATCGCCATCTCCACCATCCTGTCGGCGCTCAACTCGCTGACCCTCAGCCCGGCCCTGGCGGGCCTGCTGTTGCGTCCGCGGCCGGCCGGAGATGCGGTGGCGGGGCGCTTCCAGCGACTGCTCCAGGTCCTCGGCCGACCGTTGCGAAATGCCCCCGAGGCCTACGGCAACGCGGTGCGCAAGGTGGTGCGGGTGAGCGGCCTGGCCCTGGTGGTGTATGGGGGCCTGCTTGGCCTGACCTGGGTCGGTTTCCAGGCGGTGCCACCGGGCTTCGTGCCGATGCAGGACAAGTACTATCTGGTCGGCATCGCCCAGTTGCCGAACGGAGCGTCGCTGGAGCGTACCGATGCGGTGGTCAGGCAGATGTCCCGGATCGGCCTCGACGAGCCGGGGGTGGAGAGCGTCGTGGCCTTCCCGGGCCTGTCGGTGAACGGCTTCGTCAACGTGCCGAACGCCGCGGTCATGTTCTTCATGCTCGACCCGTTCGAATCGCGCACCTCCGCCGATCTCGGCGCGCTGGCCATCGCCGGGCGCCTGCAAGCCAAGTTCGCCAGCATTCCCGACGGCTTCCTCGGGGTCTTCCCACCGCCGCCGGTACCGGGGCTGGGAACCATCGGCGGCTTCAAGATGCAGGTCGAGGATCGCGGCGGCGCCGGGCTGGAAGCCCTGGCCAGGCAGACCCAGGTGCTGATGATGAAGGCCACTGAGTCCGGCCAGCTCGGGGGCTTGATGACCAGCTTCGATATCAATGCCCCGCAGCTCGAGGTGGTGGTCGACCGCACCAAGGTGAAGAGCCAGGGCGTTCGCCTGGCCGATGTGTTCGAGGCATTGCAGGTCTACCTCGGCTCGCTGTACATCAACGACTTCAACCGCTTCGGGCGCACCTACAAGGTCACTGCCCAGGCCGATGCGCCGCACCGCATGCAGGCCGAAGCCATCGGGCGCCTGCAGGTACGCAATGCCGCCGGGGCGATGTTGCCGCTGTCCTCGTTCGTCACCGTGACGCCCAGCTCCGGTCCCGACCGGGTGATCCACTACAACGGCTATCCGTCGGCCGATATCAGCGGCGGCGCGCTTCCCGGCGTCAGTTCGGGACAGGCGGTGGCGTTGATGGAGCGCCTGGCCGGCGAAGTGCTGCCCGAGGGCATGACCTTCGAATGGACCGACCTGACCTACCAGCAGAAGCTGGCCGGTAACAGCGCGCTGTTCATCTTCCCGCTGTGCGTGCTGCTGGCCTACCTGATCCTCGCCGCGCAGTACAACAGCTGGCTGTTGCCGCTGGCGGTCCTGCTGATCGTGCCGATGTGCCTGCTCAGCGCGATCGCCGGGGTGTGGCTGGTGGGCGGCGACAACAACGTGTTCGTCCAGATCGGGCTGGTGGTGCTGGTCGGCCTGGCGGCGAAGAACGCGATCCTGATCGTCGAGTTCGCCCGCACGCTGGAGGCCGAGGGCGCCCGTGCGCTGGAGGCGGTGGTCGAGGCTTGCCGCCTGCGCCTGCGGCCGATCCTGATGACCTCGCTGGCGTTCATCGCCGGCGTGGTGCCGTTGGTCATGGCCAGCGGCGCCGGAGCGGAAATGCGCCAGGCCATGGGCGTCGCGGTATTCGCCGGGATGCTCGGGGTGACGCTGTTCGGCCTGTTCCTCACGCCAGTGTTCTACGTACTGGTACGGGCACTGGCGGCGCGCCTGGAGCGACGCGCCGGCGGCAGCCTGGCGCATCTGGAGGGAGGCCGCCCATGAAGCCATACCTGCGGTCTTCGTTGAGCGCGCTGATCCTGCTGGGCGGCTGTGCCGCGGTGGGGCCCGACTATGCGCCGCCGAGCGCGTCCGCACCGGCCAGCTTCGGCGCGATGCCGGCGGGTATCGATGGCGGTGGCGTGGAGATCGAGTGGTGGCGCGGGTTCGACGAGCCAGCCCTGGAGTCTCTGATCCAGCGGGCGCTCGCGGCGAACCTCGACATCGCCCTTGCCGGCGCGCGCCTGGACGAAGCGAAGGCGCTGCTGCGCGAGAACCGCGAAGAGTTCCTGCCGCGCGGCGGGCCGGCGTTCGATTACCAGGCCCGGCGGCGCGGCGAGGTGGAAACACCGGCCGGCCAGCAGCGCGACATCGAGACCTATCGCGGCGCGCTGGATGCTTCCTGGGAAATCGACCTGTTCGGCCGGGTGCGGCGCTCGGTGGAGGCCGCCGAGGCGCAGGCGGGTTCGCGCGAGGCCCTGCTGCGCAACGTGCAGGCGAGCGTCGCGGCTACGGTTGCCATGACCTGGTTCCAGCTACAGGGCATCGAGGCCGAACTTGCGGTGGTCCATGACATCGCCGGCAACCAGCGCGACAGCCTGGAGATGGTCGAACGCCTGGTCAGCGCCGGCTCCGCCCACGAGTTCGACCGGTTGCGCGCCGAAGCGTTATTGCACAACGTCGAGGCGGCCGTGCCCGACCTCGAACGGCGCCGCGCCGCCACTCGCAATGCGCTGGCCGTTCTCCTCGCGGAAGCCCCGCAGGCCTTCAGCCCGCCGGTCGCCCGCGCCTCCGGGGAAAGGCTGACGCTCCGCACCCTCGGGGTCGGCGACCCGGCGGGACTGCTGGCGCGTCGCGCCGACATCGCCGCGGCCGAACGCAACCTGGCGGCCGCGACCGCACGCATCGGCGTCGAGACCGCGGGGCTGTATCCGCAGGTCGAGGTACGCGGCTCGATCGGCCTGGTCGCCGGCAATCTCGATGCTTTGGACGAGAGTGGTACGTCCTTCAACGTCCTGAACCCGGTGATTCGCTGGGCGTTACTCGACCGCGGTCGCGTGCGGGCGCGGATCGCCGCCAGCGAAGCCCGTGCGCAGGAGGCATTGATCCTCTACGACCGGACGGTACTGCGCGCCCTGCAGGAGACCGATGATGCCTTCAACGGCTATGGCGCTGCCGCTGACAGGCTCCGCCTGCGCCTGCTCGAGGCGACGGCCAATCGCGAGGCGGCGCGCCTGGCCCGGGAGCGCTTCGTCCAGGGGGACGGCGAGTACCTGGACGTGCTCGCGGCGGAACGCTCGGACTACCTCAGCCGGCGCGCATTGAGCATCGCGCGCACCGAGCAGCGCCTTGCCGTCGTGGGTATCTACAAGGCGCTGGGGGGTGGCTGGGAAGCCTGCGCGGGGGCGCGGCGCTGTGGCGTGGCTACCGACGATACCTCTCCAGGCGTGGCACGGCAGCGCGACAGTCGCTCCTGATCAGCCGCCGGCGGCTTCCGGCCGCCGGCCTTCGCTCGACTGCCTGGGTCGAGGGCCGTGCGGCGCGTCCTCCGGTTATTTGGCGAACCCCGGGAGTACGGATTGCCTGGCGCGGATCGCTCGTCCCTGTCCGCCTTATCGATAAGTCGGTTCCGAACTCTTTTCGGTAGTTCATTCAGATGGATGAGTGAAGAGGGCAGATGGAAAGTATCTGCTCGGGACTTCAATGTTCAGAAGAGTGGGGAAGCATTACTTTCTCACTGTTCTTCAGGTACGTTCCGGCTGCCCGCCGTTTCTTATTGAACGAAGTCACTCCTGTGCCTCTGCGCTCGCGCCGCACGGAGAATATCGTCGAGAGGTTCTTCAATGGTGAGTGGAGCTGGCTGACGCGGTATCTCGGTTGTCTGGCGGAGTTGTTCTATATGTTCGAACTTGGCTTTGCTCGTTGTTTTAAGTTTGCGGAATAACCTCTGGAACTATTCATATGAATTTTTGAAAGTTTGGTTTACCTGAGAGATTTATGAGTTGACCTTGTCACGATGGCAGGACTCATGGTTCGCAGGAGTCAACAAACCAGGAGGTTGCGATGTTTTCTTTCCATATTCCGAACATGACCTGCGGCGGTTGTGCCAAGACTGTCACCCGTATCCTGCACGGCGTCGATCCCCAGGCGCGCGTAGAGACCGATCCCCCTCGGCGCGAGGCCAGGGTCGAGAGCACTCTGGACAAGCACGCATTCCTCGAGGCGTTGAGCGATGCCGGTTATCCGGAGGGCCGTTGAGTGCATGGGCATGACGCAGGCGTAAGGGCGGATAGTAGCGTTTCGCCCAGTGCCGGCAATAGGAAAATGATTTTCATTGAAGTCCGCGTTCCATATGCCATCAATGGCGCTTGGCTATTGTGGAAAGAACGCTTTGGAATTTGTAAATCAATATTTCAGTCGGCCGCGAGGTGACAGTTATGTGAACGGCAAGAGGCGCTGAAAGGAAACCCTAAAAGTTATTCTCCGCTGGATTCGCAGGCCTTTAGCTCGGGGTTTTTCGCAGCGCATCCAGTGTTATCGAAGAGCACCTTTCGGCGAACTCCGTTGTCCGCCGACAAGGCCGCTGCATTGCTTGACCTTGCCACCGTGGCAAGCTTTACGGTCGCCCCGCACAACAACAAAAACAAGGGTGATCCAAATGACTTCAAATCCGTTACAGCAATGCTGCAATTCTTCCTCCGATATGAATATCCGCCCCCAGCGGACAATGTCGGAACCTGCCCGAAATGCATCGGTTCTCCTGGCTGAAGCCTTGAAACCCGGTGCCTCCCTGGACCAGATCACGCTCGCGCTCGAGGCGATTCTCGCGGTCACGGCCAAAGGCCTGGGCGGCGATGCTTCGGCTTACGCGCAGTACCAGGCGTTGCTCCTGGAACTGCACGTAGGCAGCGATCCGCATACGGAGCCGACCCGCCGCTGGATGGCGAGCCAGGTCTACCTGGTCGAGGATCGTTTCGCTCCCGAGCCGGCCGGTTTCAGCGCCGTCCCGGTGGAGGAGTTCCGCAAGAAGGTCGACGCCGAGATCGAGGCGCGCAGCCGGGTGCGCCATCCCATGTCGGTCCACCTGTTCCAAGGCACGCCGCCGGTCGAGGACGTGCGCTTCTTCCTGGAACACCATTGGGTCCGTTCCTACAACTTCTACAGCCTCCTGGCGGAGCTGGCCTTCCGCTTCGAAAACATCGAGGACGCCTCGGTGTTCTACCGCAACCTCTACGGCGAGGCCGGGGCGGAGACGCCGGAGCGCTCGCACCCCGCGTTGCTGTCCCACCTGATGACCTACTTCGACATTCCGCTGCGCATCGATTTCCCGGCGCTGCATCCGCTGGAGAAGGCCTACCTCAACAACCGTATCCGTTGCGTGCGGCACACCGATGTCGCCTGGGGCCTTGCGCTCCTGTACGCGGTCGAGTCGGTGAGCTGCGTCAACCACCGGCGCATCTACGAACTCCTGCAGCGCCTGGGCGTGCCCGAGCAACCCAGCGAGTTCCACCGCCTGCACGGCACCCAGGACGAGATCGATACCGAGGAGATGTGGGCGCTGATCGCCAAGTTCGCGCCAAGCGAAGACTTCCAGCGCAAGTTCATGCAGTCGCTGGCGCGCCACTTCGAAATCAACCGGGCCTACTTCGACCTGCTCTGGGAGCAGATGCAGGCGAATTCCCTGGCCATGGCCTGATGCCTATCCAGAACAAGAACAAGGAGTACAGGATGAATACCCGCAATTTTTCCCTGCCGCAGTTGCAGAACCTGCCCATCGATGAAGCACGCATCGTTGCCGATGCGCTGGCCGTCCACGCTACTTCCCGCCAGATCGATAGCGCCGCGAGCAAGCTGGCCGCGCTGGCCGAGGCAGGGCTCAAGGGCGACCGCCAGGCCTATGCCGCGTACCAGCAGTTGCTCTACGTCCTTTCGTTGAGCGACGACGTGGCGACCGCCCAGACCCGGCGCTGGCTGGCCCGGGCGATCTATCGCGTCGAAGAGCGTTTCATGCCCGCCGCCGATCTTTCCAGGGCGCTGTCCGAGGAGGATTTCCAGAAGCGTCTCGAACAGGAAATCGCCGCGCAGTCCCGCGAGCGGCACCCGATGTCGCAGTACGTGTTCTCCGGCTCGGCCTCCCGCACGCAGCTCCAGGTGTTTCTCCGTCACCAGTGGTTCCGCACCTTCCGCCTGTACCGCGATGCGGCCGACCTGTTGGTCAACCTGACCGATGTGGACGAGGCCGCGGCGCTGGCGCGCTACCTCTATGGCGAGTTGGGCGAGGAAGACGAAAAGGGTTCGCATCCGCGCCTGCTGGCCAAGCTGCTCGAAGCCATCGGCCTGGAGGCGGACTTCCAGGCCGTCTCGACGATGCCCGAGGAAATCGCCTACCTGAACAATCGCGCCCGTGCCTTCCGGCATGCCGAGGTCGGTTGGGGGCTGGCGGTGTTCTACATCACCGAACTGGTCGTGCCGGGGAACCACGAAAAGCTCTATCGGGCCCTGCTCCAGGCCGGCCTGAGCGAGGACCAGGCGGAGTACTACAAGGTCCACATCAGCCTCGTACCGCCGCGGGCCAAGCGCGAATGGCAACTCATCGCGCGGCGGATTCCGGACGTGCAGTTCCAGAATGCGTTCCTGACCTCGCTATCGCAGCACTTCCGTGTGGAAAGGGCCTATTACGACGCGATCTGGGAAGAGATGCAGAGCGTCAAGTGACTTCCACCGGGACAAAGCGAGCACTCGAAAATGCCAAGTCACATTACGGAATCCCGTATACACGGGGGCGCCTACTCGTCCCCGGCATTCGCCGCGATCTTTTCCGATACCAACCAGGTGCGGAGGTGGCTGGATGTCGAGCGAGCCTTGGCGGCGACCCAGGCCGAGATGGGCATCATCCCCCACGAGGCGGCGCGGGAGATCGACCGCGCCGCCCAGGTGGAGCGCTTCGACCTCACCCAACTGGGCCGCGAAAGCCTGGAGACAGGGCACCTGCTGGTGCCTACCATCCGCGCCCTGGCGAGGTCGTGCGAGGGTAGCTGGGGGGAGTACGTGCACTATGGCGTGACCACCCAGGACATCCTCGACACCGGGCTGATGCTGCAGGTCAAGGAAGCCTGGGGCCATGCGCTCGGGCTCCTGCACTCGATCCGTGGCCATCTGCTGGCGCTTGCCCTGCGCCACCAGCACACGCCGATGGTTGCACGCACCCACGGGCAGCAGGCGCTGCCCACGACCTTCGGCTACAAGGTCGCCGTCTGGGTGGATGAAATCGACCGTCACCTGGCGCGCTTCGACGAAGCGCGCGAACGCGTCCTGGTCGGCAACCTGACCGGTGCCGTGGGAACCCTGGCGTCGTTCGGCGCCCAGGGCTTCGAGCTACAGCGGCGAACCCTGGCCAGGCTTGGCCTCGGCGCGCCGTCGACCAGTTGGCACAGCGCCCGGGACCGGGTGCTGGAGGTTGCCGGGTTGCTGGTCCAGGTGTCGGTGACGCTGGGCCGGGTGGCGAACGAGATCTACCACCTGCAGCGCAGCGAAATCGATGAGGTACGCGAGGGCAGCCGGCCGGGACAGGTGGGCAGCAGCACCATGCCGCACAAGCGGAACCCGTCGTCGGTCGACCTGGTCAGCGCGCTGTCGCGGCTGGTGCGGGCGCAGATGGTGGCGCTCACCGATGCCGCGTTCCAGTTGCACGAGCGCGACGGCACCGCCTGGCGCATCGAGTGGGCGGCGTTGCCGGAGCTGTTCGTCTACGCCGGCGCCTTGCTGACCCGCATGGAGGCGGTGCTGGCCGAGGGGCTCGAGGTGCGCGAGGAACGCATGCGCACCAACCTCGACCTGCTGGGTGGGCTGATCCTGTCGGAGCGGGTGATGCTCGCGCTGGCGGGGCAGTTCGGCAAGCAGACCGCCCACGAACTGCTCCATGAGATAACCCAGGCCTCCCAGCGGCAGGGCGTTCCGTTCCGCGAGGCGCTGCTCGGGCAGCCAAGGTTGCGCGGCTGTTTCAGCGCTGAGGCGCTCGAAGAACTGCTCGACCCCGTCGGCTACGTCGGCCTCGCCGCGGAGATGGTCGACCTGGTCGCCGGCAAACCACGAACCGGCGCGTCGGGCGACAGGCCCGAAGGCGCCGCCTCTTCCCAAGGAAATCCCGGTCAGTCCCAGTACGTGATGGAGGATAGGTGATGGATGCTGAATCGCTGGAAATGCTTGCCCGTTCCTCGTGCACCGCGCATCCGCAGAGCTTCGGCGGCGCACCGGCCGAGTCGTCCTGCAAGCACGAACACAGTCACATCGTTGACTCTAAAACCCATGGCGGCGGCTACGCCGGTCCGGTGAGCCGACGGATCTTCTGTAGCCACTGCCGCCTGCAACGCTGGCTCGACGTGGAGGCGGCGCTGGCGCTGGCGCAGGCCGATGTCGGCGTCATCCCGCCCGAGGCCGCGCTGGAGATCGCGAAGGCCGCCAGGCTTTCGGCCGTCGACCTGCAGCAGATCGCCGACGGCGTGGCCAGCACCGGGCACTCGCTGATGCCCCTGCTGGGTGCGCTGCAACGGAACTGCAGCCCCAGCGCGCGCGAGTACGTGCATTTCGGCGCGACCACGCAGGATATCCAGGACACCGCGCAGTCCCTGGAAATGCGCGATGTGCTGGATGAAACGGAGCGGGCGCTGGACATCCTCCTGGACCGGCTCTCGGTGCTGGCGAGCGGGACCCGCAATGCGCTGATGGTCGCCAGGACCCACTCGATCCCGGCGTTGCCGACCACCTTCGGGCTGAAGGTGGCCGGCTGGATCGACGAGTTGCTGCGTCACCGCGAACGCCTGGGCGAGGCGCGCAAGCGGATCCTGGTGGTGCAACTGTTCGGCGGCGTGGGCACGATGGCCGCCTTCGGCGACGAGGCCATGCTCCTGCTCGAAAGCTTCGCGCGGCGGCTGTCGCTGGACGTGCCGCTGGCGGGTTGGCACGTGTCCCGCGACCGGGTTACCGAGTTCGTCAGCACCCTGGCCATGGTCACCGCGTCCCTGGCGCGGATCGCCGACGAGATCCGCACCCTGAACCGCTGGGAGATCGGCGAGCTGGAGGTGGGCTGGACGCAGCAGCAGATCGGTAGCAGCACCATGCCCCACAAGCGCAATCCGGAAGGCTGCGAGCAGGTCGTGGTGCTGGCCCGGCTGGCCAAGGCCCAGGTCCTGCTCGCGCTGGACGCCATGATCCTCGAGCACGAGCGGGACTACCGCGGCACGCGCCTGGAATGGTGTGCGGTGGCGGACGTTTCCCACTATGCGCTGATGGCGCTGTCACTGCTGACCGACACCATCGACGGGCTCACGGTCCACGACGAGACCATGGCGCGGACGGCGAATGCATACAGCGATGCGATCTGTACCGAGGCGTTCGTCTTCGAGATGGCCAAGCAACTGGGCAAGAGCAGCGCTTACGAAATCATCTTCGAGATCACCCAGGCCTGCCAGCGCAAGCGGATTCCGATGCGCCAGGCGCTCGAGTCGGATCCGCGGGTGGGCGCCGTCATGCCGAAGGAAACCCTGGCCAGGCTGTTCGAGCCGCGGACCCACCTCGGCATGGCCGGGACCATCGTCGACAAGGTGCTGGACAAGGTCGCCAGCCACCACTGAATCACCCGCCGCCAGAGGCGGCGGTACTGCACATCAACGGAGAACAAGAATGACAAAGGCTAACGAGATCGAAACCGCGAAGGTCAAGCAGTTTTCAGCGCGGATCATGGAGGACTACGGCAATACCCTGCGCGGCGCGATGCTCTACATCGGCGACCGCCTGGGGCTGTTCAAGGCGCTCGCCCATGGCCAATGGGTGACCCTGGAAGAGCTGGCGCAGCAGACCGGCTACACCACCCGCTACCTGCGCGAATGGCTGGGCAGCATGGTCACCGGCAACTACCTGGCCTACGATCCGCAGAGCAGGAGCTATCGGTTGCCGGCCGAGTTCGTCCCGGTGCTCGCCGACGAGGACTCGCCTTATTTCGCCGGCGGGATCATCCAGTTGAGCGTGCCCTTCGTGAGCATGGCGCCGAAGATCATCGAGGCCTTCCGCTGCGGCGGCGGTTGCCCCGAGGAATCCTTCCCGCTGGAAACCTGGGAAGGCATGGAGCGCATGACCATGCCCTGGTACAAGCACTTCCTCGTGCAGCACTGGATCCCTTCGCTGGATGGCGTCAAGGAAAAGCTCCAGGCGGGTGGCAGCGTGCTCGATTTCGGCTGCGGCAGCGGGCTGGCCGCGATCATGATGGCCAAGGCGTTCCCCGAAGCCCAGGTCTATGGCTGTGACTTCCACGCGCCGTCCATCGAACGCGCGCGGGCGAACGCCGAGGCTGCGGGGGTCGGCGACCGGGTGCGCTTCGAGGTCAGCGATTCCGATGCGCTGGCGGGCAAGAAGTTCGACTTCGTCACGACCTTCGTGGTCATCCACGACGCGACCGACCCGCAGCAGATGATGAAGGACCTGCGCGAGTCGACCGCCGACGATGGGACCTACCTGATGGTGGAACTCAACCTGTCGCAGGAACTGCACGAGAACATGAACCTGTTCGGTCGCGTGATGTACCCGCAGAGCACGCTGTATTGCATGACCTGTTCGCTGTCCCACGGCGGCGAGGGCCTCGGCGCCTTCATGGGCGAGGACCGCGCGCGGCAGATGGCCGAGGCCGCCGGCTTCAGTCGCTTCCGCAAGGTGCCTTCGGAGTGGCCGCCGCTGCCGGCGCTGTTCGAACTGCGACCCTGAGGGCGTTATCCGGGACGGCCGGGACGGCAACCGTCGGATAGCGGTTGCCGTGGCCGCCGCCCGGCGCGTGCCGGCTGGGCATGGCGGTCTCGGCTCGATCGCACTGGTGTTCAGGCCCGCTTCGGCGGGCTTTTCATGGCCGCCGGAAAAACGAAGCCCCGCCAATTGCGGGGCTTGCTTGCGGTGTGGACGGCGCTGCTCACAGGTCGAAGTCGTAGTCCGACAACTGGCGCTGCAGGCGGCGTTCTTCCAGCAGGTTGTCGATGATGCGACGCTTGGTCAGGTTGGTCTTGGCCACCTCGACGCTGGTTTCCTCGCCGTCATCCTCTTCAACGCCGGCTTCGTCGTCGATCTCGAGTTCTTCTTTGGCTTTTGCCATGACATTCACTCCAACTTATGGGGTGGTAATGGCGCACCTTATAGCGACAAAGCCGTGGCTGGTAAAAAAGATTTTTTCAATCGTAAAGATAGGATTTCGAATAGTTGATCAATCGTCTGAAGTCTTGTGCTTGTATTCGCACAGGTCCTCGATCCGGCAGCTTCCGCATTGCGGCTTGCGCGCCTTGCAGACATAGCGGCCATGCAGGATCAGCCAGTGGTGGGCATCGAGCAGGTACTCGCGCGGCACGAACTTCAGCAGTTTCTTTTCCACTTCCAGAACGTTCTTTCCCGGTGCTATGCCGGTGCGGTTGGCGACGCGGAAGATATGCGTGTCCACCGCCATGGCCAGTTGCCGGAAGGCGGTATTGAGCACCACGTTGGCGGTCTTGCGGCCAACCCCGGGCAGGGCTTCGAGGTCCTCGCGGTTGTCGGGGACCTGGCCGCCGTGCTTTTCGATGAGGATGCGGCAGGTTTCGATGACGTTCTTCGCCTTGCTGTTGTAGAGGCCGATGGTCTTGATGTACTCCGACAGCCCCTCGACGCCGAGGGCGTGGATCGCCTCGGGGGTGTTGGCCACCGGATAGAGGCGGGCGGTGGCCTTGTTCACCCCGACGTCGGTGGCCTGGGCGGAGAGGATCACCGCGATGAGCAGTTCGAAGGGGGTGGTGTAGGCCAGTTCGGTCCTTGGCTCGGGGTTGTCTTCGTGCAGTCGGCGGAAGATCTCCGCGCGCTTGGCGGCATTCATTCAATCACTCCGGTGACGCGGACGCGCTGGCGCTGGGTGGCGGGTACGTCGCCCGCCTGCGCCTTGGCGCGTTCCGCCAGGCTTTCATCGATACGGTTCTTCAGGGCGATCAGCAGGCCGAGCATGATGAACGCGCCCGGCGGCAGGATCGCCAGCAGGAAGCCCTGGTACTGCGGGAACGGCTGGATCTTCCAGTCCGCCGCCGCCGGGCCGAACAGCAAGTGCATGTCGGCCAGCAGGGTACCCTGGCCGAGCAGCTCGCGCAGGCCGCCGAGGACCAGCAGGACCAGGGCGAAACCGAGGCCCATCAGCAGTCCGTCGAAGCTGGCGCGCAGCACGCCGTTCTTCGCCGCGAAGGCCTCGGCGCGGCCGAGGATCACGCAGTTGGTGGTGATCAGCGGGATGAAGATGCCGAGGACCTGGTACAGCTCGTAGGTCCAGGCCTGCATCAGCAGTTCGATGCAGGTGGTCAGCACGGCGATGATCATGACGAACGCCGGCAGCCGGATCGCCTCGCTCACCGCGCCGCGCACCAACGATACCGCGGCATTGGAGCAGGCCAGCACGAGCATGGTGGCCAGGCCCAGGCCGAGGGCGTTGACCGTCGAGTTGCTGGTGCCCAGCAGCGGGCACAGGCCGAGCAACTGGACCAGGCCCGGGTTGTTGCGCCACAGGCCGTTGCGGGCGATCTCGCGGAAATCTTGTTCACTCATGTCCGGCAGCCTCTTCGGGGGCGAGCAGGCGTTCGCGGTTGGCGTCGAAGTAGCGCAGCGCCTTGTGCACGGCGCGGACCACGGCGCGCGGGGTGACGGTGGCGCCGGCGAACTGGTCGAACGTACCGCCGTCCTTCTTCACCGCCCAGCCGGCGTCCGCCGGATCGCCCAGGCTCTTGCCGTCGAAACCGTGCACCCAGGGACTCTTGGCCAGTTCGATGCGGTCGCCGAGGCCGGGGGTTTCCTTGTGCGCGACGACCCGTACGCCGAGCAGCCGGCCCTGGGCGGTGACCCCGACCAATAGCCGGATGGCGCCGCTGTAGCCATCCGGCGCGCAGGCCTGGAGGATCACTGCGCTGGCCTGCCCGTGCAGGCGGGCGACATAGGCCGGACGCGGCGCATCCAGGCCGAGCAGCTTCGGCGCGAAGGTTGGCACCTGGCTGTCCAGCGGATGGTTGTCGTAGCTGCCCGGCGGCAGCAGTTCCAGCAGGGCGCGGCCGCGCGCCTCGCGCTGGGCTTCGGCGATGCGCGCTTCGGTGAATTGCTGCACCAGTGCTACCAGGCCCACTCCGACCAGGGCGAAGAGCCCGAGCAGGAGGGCATTGCGCAGCATCGAACGGCGAGTCGCGGCGTCCATCAGTCGCCTGCCTTGAAGCCGCGCTCGGCCTTGCGATGGCCGTAGGTGCGCGGCCGGGTGTAGTAGTCGATGGTCGGCGCCGCCAGGTTCATCAGCAGCACGGCGAACGCCACGCCATCGGGATAGCCGCCCCAGGCGCGGATGACGTAGGTGAGGACGCCGACGCCGAGGCCGAAGACCAGCCGCCCGCGATTGCTGGTGGCTCCGGACACCGGGTCGGTGACGATGAAGAAGGCGCCGAGCATGGTCGCCCCGCTGAACAGATGGAACAGTGGCGAGCCATGGGAATCGGAGCCGGAACCATTCCAGAACAGCAGGCTCATGGCGAACAGGCCGGCGAGCATGCCCAGCGGCGCGTGCCAGGTGAACAGCCGGCGCCAGAGCAGGAACAGGCCGCCGAGGAGGAACGCCAGGTTGACCCACTCGCTGCCGGCGCCGCCGAGATGGCCGAAGGCCGGGTTGCCGGCGAACAGCTCGTCGACGGTCAGGCTGCGGTCGGTCTTCAGCACGTCGAGGGCGGTGGCGTGGGCCCAGGCGTCCGGCCGGGTAGCGAGGCCGAGGAATTCGCGGAGGCTGTCGGGCAGGCCGAGGGCGCTGTCCGGCGAGGGCCAGCGGGTCATTTCCAGGGGAAACGAGACCAGCGCCACGACGTAGCCGAGCATCGCCGGGTTGAACGGGTTCTGTCCGAGGCCGCCGTACAGGTGCTTGCCGAATACCAGGGCGAAGAAGGTCGCCACCAGGGTCAGCCACCAGGGGGCGTAGGGCGGCAGGGCGACTGCCAGCAACAGGGCGGTGACCAGCGCGCTGCCGTCCTTGAGGAACACCCCCGGCGGACGTTTGCGCAGGGCCAGCATGGCGGCTTCGCAGGCCAGCGCGACGAGGCTGGCCCAGGCCAGGTTGAGCAGGGTGCCCGGGCCGTACAGCCAGGTCAGCGTCAGCAGGCCGGGGACGCAGGCGCCGAGCACCAGGCGCATGATCGCCGGGGTACGGTTGGAGCCGCGGGCGTGGGGCGAGGTGGGGCGGGGCAGGGCCATGGTCACTCCGTACCGTGTTCGGTCAGGGCGCGCTCGGCGGCGTTCAGGCGCGCGCGGGCGGCGGCGAGTGCGGCGGGGTCGGCGTTCGCCAGGCGTTCGAGCTTCTTCAGGGCGGCGCGGGCGTAGGCCAGCTCGGTCTTCAGCTCGCGGGTGCGCGGGTCGACCGGGCGCTTGTCGATCCGCACCAGCTCCGGCGCCGGCTTGCCGCAGGCGTCCTCGGCGGCATGCAGGTCGCGCTCGGCGGCTTGCAGCTCGCCGCGCAGGCGTTCCAGCTCGCTGTCCATCACCCCGGCCTGCTCGGCCTTCTTCAAGGCCGCGCGCTTGCCGACCAGGGCGATTTTCGCCCGCTTCAGCGCCGCCTGGCCGTCGTCGCGGGGCGCCGCGGGCTTCGGCGCGTGACGCTCGAGGCGGGCCAGGGTGGCTTCGCAACGCTCGACCTCGGCGCGCAGTTCGTCGAGGGTCGCCCGCTGTTCGGCGCCGGGCGCTTCGCCGAAGGCCTTTTCCGAGCGCTTGAGCTGGGCGCGGGCCATGGCGGCCTGGGCCTTGGCCTTCTTCAGTTCGGCTTCGTCGTCGAGCGCGGCAGGCGGTGCGCTGGGTAGGTCGCGCGGCAGGCTGGCTTCGGCATCGGCCAGGGCCTTGTCGGCGGCCTCGGCGGCGGCGCGCAGTTCCGCGACCAGGCCGTGCTGTTCCGGGGTGTCGTGGCTGAGCAACTGTTTCTCGGCCTTCTTCAGGGCCACCCGCGCCATGCTCGCTTCGATCTTCAGCCGTTTCAGTCGTTCGCTGCCGCTACCGGCCTGCTTGCGCGCCCTGGCCCGCTCGATCGCCGCCTGCACCGGGTCGACCGCCGTGGCGGGGGCGGCTTCCTCGCGCTCGGCCTGGGCGGCGCGCGCCCGCGCGGCCTTCTCGGCGCGTTGGGCGCGTTCTGCGGCCCGGCGTTCCTCGTCGCGGCGCAGGCGAGCCTGGCGTTGCTCGAAACGCTCGCGGGACTGTTCGGCCTTCAGCAGCTTCTGCCGCTGCTCGCGGATTTCCGCCTTGGACGCGCGGTAGTACTGCACCAGGGGAATGCCCGACGGGCAGACGTAGGCGCAGGCGCCGCATTCGATGCAATCGAACAGGTTGTGGGCGAGCAATTGCTCGTGCTCGTCGCCCAGGGCGAAGAAATGCAGTTGTTGTGGCAGCAGGCTGACGGGGCAGACCCGGGCGCAGTCGCCGCAGCGGATACAGGGCATGGCCGGCACTGGTTCCGGCAGCTCCGTGGCATCGCCGGCGAGCAGGCAGTTGCAGGTCTTGATCAGCGGCACCGAGAGATCGGGCAGGGCGAAGCCCATCATCGGCCCGCCCATCAGCACGCGTTGCAGGCGTCCCTCGGCGAGGCCGGCGAACGCCAGCAGCTCGTGTACCGGCGTACCGATCAACGCCTCGACGTTCATCGGCCGCTCCAGGGCGCCGCCGGCGAGGGTGGTGATCCGCGAGATCAGCGGCCGACCGAGGACGACGGCATCGTGCACGGCGGCCAGGGTGCCGACGTTCTGGCACAGGATGCCGATGTCCGCCGGCAGGCCGTCCGCCGGGACTTCCCTGCCGGTGAGCAACTGGATCAACTGGCGCTCGCCGCCCGAGGGATAGCGGGTCGGCAGGGCGACGATGCGATAGGGCCGTTCACCGAGGGCGGCGCCGAGGGCGGCGCCGAGGGCGGCGATGGCTTCCGGCTTGTCGTCCTCGATGCCGACCAGCACCTCTTCGGGGCGCAGGATCTGCACCAGGATATCGATGCCGCCCAGCACCTGCGTGGCGCGCTCGCGCATGAGCAGGTCGTCGGCGCTGATGTAGGGCTCGCATTCGGCGCCGTTCACCACCAGCGTATGGATCTTTTCCGCCGGGCGCGCGGCGAGCTTGGCGGCGGTGGGGAAGCCGGCGCCGCCGAGACCGCCGATGCCGGCCGCGCGGATGCGTTCGAGCAACGCCAGCGGACTTTCGGCGCGGAAGTCCGGGCAGGGATGCAGCTCGGTCCAGCGCTCCAGGCCGTCGCTGGCGATGACGATGGCCGGCGCGGGAAGACCGGAGGCATGCGGATAGGGGTGTGCGCCGATCGCCACCACGGTCCCCGAGGTCGGGGCATGCAGCGCGGCGCTGACGGTGCCGTCCGGGAGGGCGATGGTCTGGCCCTTGAGCACGGCCTGGCCGACTTCCACGCAAGGCCGCGCCGGCGCGCCCATGTGCTGGCCGAGCGGCACGATGTAGCGCTGCGCCAGCGGCGCCTGCTGGATCGGCAGGGCGGTGGAGCGCTCCTTGTTGGCCGGCAGGCAGAGGCCACCGGGGAAGGCGTGCAGGGCGCTCATGCCGCTCGCTCCCGGTCGCTGGCGATCAGTCGCGGCGACGGCTGCGGCCATTTCCAGTGGCGCACGTCGTCTGGGGTTTCGCGCATCTCGATGCAGTCCACCGGACAGGGCTCCAGGCACAGGTCGCAACCGGTGCATTCGTCGGCGATCACCGTGTGCATCAGCCGTGCGGCGCCGACGATGGCGTCCACCGGGCAGGCCTGGATGCACTTGGTGCAGCCGATGCATTCGGCCTCGCGGATGTAGGCTACCCGCGGCGGGGTTTCCTCGGCGGCGTCGAGCGGCTCGGGCTCCAGGTCGAGCAGGTCGGCGAGGGCGCGGATGGTCGCTTCGCCGCCCGGCGGGCACTTGTTGATCTTGTCGCCGGCGGCGATCGCCTCGGCGTAGGGCTTGCAGCCGGGGTAGCCACACTGGCCGCACTGGGTCTGTGGCAACAGGGCGTTGACCTGCTCGGCGACCGGGTCGCCCTGGACGCGGAAGCGCACCGCCGCATAGCCGAGCAGCGCACCGCCGGCCAGGCAGATCGGCAGCAGCGCGCCGATCGCCAGGAACACGCCGTTCATGGCCGGACCAACCCGCTGAAGCCCATGAACGCCAGCGACATCAGGCCGGCGGTGATCATGCCGATGGCCGCGCCGCGGAACGGCGCCGGCACGTCGGCGATGGCGATGCGCTCGCGCAGGGCGGCGAACAGCACCAGCACCAGGGAAAAGCCCAGCCCGGCGCCGAAGCCCTGGGTAGTGGCCTGGAGGAAGCCGTATTCAGCCTTGTTGGCGTTGAGCAGGGCGACGCCGAGGACGATGCAATTGGTGGTGATCAGCGGCAGGAAGATGCCGAGCACCCGGTACAGCAGCGGGCTGGTCTTCCTCACCAGCATCTCGGTGAACTGCACCACCACCGCGATCACCAGGATGAAGCCGATGGTGCGCAGGTACTCCAGGTCCAGCGGGCGCAGCACGTAGCGTTGCAGGATATGGCTGCACATCGCCGCCAGGGTCAGGACGAAGGTGGTGGCGAGGGACAGGCCGATGGCCGTCTCGATCTTCCGCGACACGCCCATGAACGGGCACAGGCCGAGGAACTGCACCAGGACAAAGTTGTTGACCAGGATGGCGCTGACCAGGATCAGGGCGAGTTCAGTCATACGCGAAGCATTCGTTGCAGGGCCGGGGCCGTCGGGGAAATCCCTTATTATCGGGTGGGATTGCCCTGCAAGGCTAGCGTACCTTCGCAGTTTGGCATGGCAACCCAGTCAGTCGCAGGCGCCGCCAGGACCCATGGTCCATGGCGGAGGCTCGTGCAAGTGCCCGCGATGTGGGTTTCAGCGCGCCAGCCGCTGCTCGATGCTTTGGCTCAGGGCCTTCAGGCGGGGCAGTACTTCTTCGGGGGGCGGGGTGTAGTCGGTGAGGTCGTCGGTGCCTTTCTGGAAGGTCTGCACCTGGATCGCTACCAGCGGATCGAGGGTGCCGCCTGTATGGGCCAGGCCGAACCAGGCGCGTTCCCGTTCGCCGGAGTCGGGGTGCGGGTCGAGGCGCCAGCCTTCGAAGGCGGCCAGGCGCTTGCCGATGTGGAGGCTGTCGAGCAGCGCGCTTTTTTTCCATTTCTGCCGGTCGTAGCCGGGACGGAAGTCGCTGTCGTAGAGGCCGCTGGTGGGACGGGTCTGCCAGGGATCGTTGGCCGAGGCGGTGAGCAGGCTGAAGATCACGTTGGGCGTGCGGGTGAAACGCAGGCTGTTCTTCAGTTCGTAGGCGGTCTTGCCGTCGTCGGCGATAAAGCCGTAGGGGAAGCAGATGCCCGGTTCGTTCGGCACTTCGTAAAGCTCGCGGGTGCGGAAACGGGCGATTAGGTCCTTGATGCGCTGGGCGGAGTTCTCGGTCGGCTTGGAGAAGGTGAAGTAATAGACCCGCTGGTTGCGCCAGAGCAGGACATGGAAGGGGATATTCTTGCTGCCAAGGATATGGGAGTCGGGGATGCCGAGATCGTGTTCGTAGATCTTGGCGAGAGGAATCTTGGCCTCCATTTCTGCGATTCCTTTTTTTATCCGTTCAATACTTTTCTCTTCGCTCTTGTTTTTTTGGAGCGTACTTATTGCTTTCTTATCTAGTTTTATGTTTTCTCTAAGATGGTCTTGGTATATTTCTGCTGTTCCTTTTATGTAGTTTGAGGCGTTATGGAATTCATTTTTATCAACCTTTTCGGAAACGTAAAAAATCATACTGTCGTAGTCATAGCTGCCGTTGTCACCTACGGCGGTCACCTCGGCGGTAAAGTTATGCCCCCCCCCTTTGGATATCTGCCAGACTCGTGAGGCATCATAAGTTGCCCACTCCATCTCCTCCGGTATCTCGAAGGTCATTCGACCCAGACACTCCTGGTATTTACTTGAGGGGGCTTCTGCCCAAGTTATATTCGAGCTGCTCAATAGGATAAGCCCCATCAAAACCCTTTTCATGTGCGATGCTTTCCTTGTGCCGAGCTATCTCCATTCATGGCGACCTGGGTGGGAAGCGATCTGCTGTCCTGATGTGCCAGGATGCTTAGATTCAAGCCAGAATCATTGCGCTCACCACGGGTCCAACTGGTTGGTAGAGCCGTGATGAAACCGGAAACCCCGTTGGGTGGTGGGAAGGTTTTCACCGAAGTGAGATTAGATGAGCGCCAGAAGATTTCCTGATATGGCATCGGCTCCATCAGTTGTCCGCCCGCCCTTAACTCGCCAGGTTTTCTGTATGCCCAGGTGGGCCATATGGAGGCGGGAAATCCGTCCTCAAATCCTTTAGGCGGCTCTGGAGTCAGTTGCAGTTGAGTCTGGCTGATATTTTGGGGAATAAAATTGAAAGTCCGTTCATAGGCACGAGTATTCTCCTTGGCTAATGTTTGTATAGCTTCCCAGGCCTCTTGAGCCGCCGGGATGGACAGATAAGCACTCAACTCGCTGGCCGGCTTGACGAAACCGCCTGGCCCCTGGCTCAAGCCAAAATGCTTCTTCCACAAATTCACCCGCAACTGGTGGATGGCCTTGCCGACGATGGCGTCGTTCTTGCCGTCCAGCCTGACCGTCAGCGGCTCGCTGTCGCGCACCATCACCGCCAGCTCGGAGTCGCGCTCGCCTTGCAGGCTGCGGTCGTTGATATTGGCGCTGCCGAGGATGGCCACCCGGTCGTCGGCGATCAGCAGCTTGCTGTGCACGTAGATCTGTTCGGTGACCACCCGCCCGCCGAGCACCGCCCAGGTGCGCAGGTTGAGCAGGGTCAGGTAGCGGCTCCAGTCCTGCTGTTCGTAGACCGGGCGACCGCGAGCGTCCTTGCGCTCGATGATTTCCCGGGCCTGGGCCGGGTCGGACTTGCCTTCCAGGGCCTTGAGCGCCATCTGCCGCTGAATGCGCTTGACCAGGCTCTGTTCGCCGAACACCAGGCTCTGCTGGGTCAGGTGCACCTGGTGCATGATGTTCGGCACGTTCAGCGCGCCCTCCGGGTGCACCGGCAGGACCAGGTAGACGTGGAACGGGTGCTCGCGCTGGATGGCCCGTTCGATGCGCCGCGCCAGGGCTTCGCCGATCTCGTTGAGCAGGCCGTGCTGGGCCTCGCCGAGCTTGTGGGTGAGCCAGCCCTGGGCGTTCACGCCCCACATGGCGAGCATCGACTTGAGGAACTGGCGGGCCTCGGTGCCAGGCTCCTGGGCGATCTTCTCCACTTCGGCCCAGTCCAGCAGCCAGAGGTCGCGCTGCTCCAGGGCTTCCTCCAAGCGTATCCGGACGACGAAGTCGCGTCGCAGGCTGCCAACGTCGCGCAGACTGGCCATGGGGCCTGAAAGGGGCAGATCCTTGAAAACTTCGCCTTCCTTGCCGAACTCGCTCTGGAAGAACTGGTTCTCGATATAGATGAACTGCTGCGCCCCGGAAATCGCCAGGAGCATGGCGTCCTTGCAGTTGCTCTGGACTCCTTCGGTGGAGACGCCGACCTGCAAGGGCAGGTTCACTCCCGCGCCGAGGCGGCCGGCCTGCTCCTGTTCGAGCATGCGCGCCGCGGCGCTGCGCAGTACCTGTACGGTCATGCCGCCGCGGCGCACCTCCGGCTCTTGCGGCAACTGTTCCGGCGCGTTGATCCAGCAGGGCGTGGGTGGGTCCAGTTCGAGCCGGAGGTTGCGCTTCTCGTCCAGGTAGTTCTCCAATCCCGCGGCGGCGGCCAGGCTGTTCAGCCACTTCATCACGGCTTCCAGGGCGCTGCGTACCAGCGCCGTATCCTGTAGCGCCGGCGTCTTGGCCAGGTAGGCCTGCTGGCCGTTCCAGCGGTCGATGAAGTTGCGCGCCAGGTCGTACACCGACGGCCCTTCGATGCGGCAATGCACATCCTGCCAGGGCATGCGCGGCTGGTCGGCGGCCAGCCGGGCGTTGTCCGGCGAGGCCAATGGCTGAGGCGCTTCGTCCAGGTAGCGATAGGGTTGCTGGTGGCCTCCGGCGCGAGCCTGCAACAGCCTGTGGAGTGTCCAGAACAGCGAGCCGGCCAACTCGCCGGCCTTGCCGCTCAGGTTCTGCGGGATATCTTCGAAGCCCTTGCCGCTGATCAGGGTCAGGACCTGGCCCAGTTCGGTTTCGCTCATCCACTGGTTGATCAGGAGCAGGCTCTTGATCCGCAGGGCTTCCGGCAGGTTGAGCGCGGCCGTGCGCAGTTCCTCCAGCCAGGCGCGCAGGCGGCGTTCGAGTTCAGGCTCGATGGGCAGGGCGTCGAGGTTGTCGGCGATCAGGTTGGCAATGGCGCGGATGCTGCTGGCGACCATCTGCCGCCTGAGCGCATCGAGCCGTTCGAAGCCTTCGTCCAGGCCTTCTTTCGAGCTGTTGTAGGCGCGGCCGAGCCATTGCAGGGAGGGCAGCATCGGGCTGCGGAACAGGTCGGAAAGGTAGGCGGCGCCGTTGAGGGCGCGGGCGCGGCTGGGTGCGAGGGGAATGCTCAGCAGCGGTTCGTCGCTGGCGGCGATGTGCGGGAAGGGCGACAGGCGAAGGGTGGGCGCATGCAGCGTCAGGCTGGCGAGCGGCCTGGAAAGGTCGAACAGGGTGGCCATCATCAGGCCCATGGAGCTGACGTGTTCGTCCTCCGCCATCCAGCCAAGATGCGGTAGGCCGGGATTATAGGCGTCGTTGCCCCGGCGCCCGGAGGCGTCGAGGCTGAAATCGTTGTCGTCGCGACGGCCATAGGCAAGGTCGATCCCGCCGACATAGCCGATGCGGTTGTCGATCACCACGGATTTCTGGTGGTGGGAGAAGGCGACGCCCAGTCCCTGCATGTCGCTCTGCTGGATCGCCGGCGTACAGAAGGCGCGCGCGCCGCCCTCGAGTCCGGCGTTGAGCTGGAACACCGCGAGCATGGTTTCGAAGTCATAGGTGCCGAGGCTGCCGGAAGGGCTGAGCCAGGGCATCACGTAGACCTTCAGCGCGGGCGAGCGCTCCAGCGCCTGGCGCAGGCACTGCCAGAGGCTGCGGCGGCCGTCGAGGAGGACGTCGTAGTTGACCTGCCAGCCGGTGATGAAGATGCTCGAACTGGCGCTGTCGAGGGCGCTGGCCAGGTCGCTGAAGTAGTCCCGGCCGGTGGTGAAGAAGCGGACCCGGTTACCGGCCCGCTTTTCGGAAAAGAGGTTGGACCCCTTGATGAAACAGCCCGGTGCGGAAATGGCTACGCAGGGGCTGCCATCCTGCTGGTTGATCTGGTTGAGTTCCTTTTCGTGGAGGCCGTTGTAGGGCTTCTTCTGCAACATGGATCAGTCCTTGGCCAGTAGGTGGGAATAAAGGTCGCCTTCGCAGCAACTGTCGAGCTTGCCGCGCTGGTGTTCGAGCGGGGTGGGCGCGCGCTGGCCGCCCAGGGTGTCATGGAAGTCCAGCGCGCCCAGCGCGTGGCGCGTGGCGTCCCAACCCTCACGCTCCCGATGCGGACGGATGCCCATTCGTTGCCCCGGATACACCAGCCAGACATCGCCAGGCGCACGCTCGCAGGCGTTCGATAGCTGACGCTGTTGAGTGTCGTCCAGCACCAACCGTCCCTTCTCGTCGCTCTCGCCTTCCAATACCAGGTTGTGCTCCTTACCCTGGACGATGCGCCAGGGCGTATGAATCAAGGGGAATCCTTCGTCTCCGGGAATATCCTGCAAACGGATATCGAAGCGGTATTCGCCGTTCTGCTTCGGATCGCTGGCGTGGAGACCGGCGTTGGCGGGTTGTAGCGGGCGTCCTGCGACATCGGCGTCCGCCGCCCCCGGCGTCAACGGCATCTTGATCGCGATCCCCGAGCCGCTTCCC
>NZ_KV812670.1:906-1707 GCF_001813485.1 Pseudomonas sp. HMSC067G02 | reverse complement strand
GTTCCACGGTGGAGGCGTCGAACAGGTCGGTGGCGTAGTCGAAAACGGCGCAAAAACGCTGCTCTTCGTCCGTCAGGTCCAACGTCAAGTCGAACTGCGCCGTCCGGCTGTCGAACTGCACGCTTTCCATCTGTAACTCGTCGAAGCGGAATGCCTGGCCGTTGCCACGGGCTTCGCTCTGGTAGTTGAACAGCACCTGGAACAGCGGGTTGTGGCTAAGACTGCGCTCCGGCTGCAAGGCCTCCACCAGTTGCTCGAACGGCAGGTCCTGGTGCGCCTGAGCCTCCAGCGCGCGTTGGCGGGCCTGGGCCAGCAGCTCGTCGAAGCCCATCCGACCGTCCAGGTCGGCCTTGAGCACCTGGGTGTTGACGAAGAAGCCGATCAGCCGCTCGATCTCCACGCGGTTGCGATTGGCGATCGGCACGCCGACACGGATATCCGCCTGCCCGCTGTAGCGATACAGCAGCGCCTGGAACGAAGCCAGCAACAGGGCGAAGGCAGTAGCCCCCTCCTGCTGGGCCACGCGCCTGAGCGCCTGGGACAGATCAATATCCAGTTCCAGGATGAACTGGGCACCACGATGGCTTTGCCGAACCGGGCGCGGCCGGTCGAACGGCAACTCCAGCACCGGCTGCTCGCCGCCCAGCAGGCCGGTCCAGTACGCCAACTGGCGCTCCTTTTCCCCCGCCTCCATCCAGCTGCGCTGCCACAGGGCGTAGTCCGCGTACTGGATCGGCAAAGCCGGCAGCGCTACCTCGAGCCCTCGACTATAGGCGGCATAGAGCTGGACCAGTTCCTCGA
>NZ_KV812670.1:0-806 GCF_001813485.1 Pseudomonas sp. HMSC067G02 | reverse complement strand
CCATCACCTGCATCGACCAACCGTCGGACACGATGTGATGCTGGACCAGCACCAGCACATGGTCGTCCTCGGCCAGCCGCAACAGGCTCACCCGCAGCAGCGGCCCACGCTCCAGGTCGAACGGCCGCGCGATCGTCGTCTCGACCTGCCGAGCGAGGGCGCCCTCCTCGAGCGGCCCCAACGCGACGATATCCAACGGCAATGCCATGGATGCGGCGATCTCCTGGCGCGCCTCGTCGCCGTCGAGGCGAAAACGGGTGCGTAGGGTCTCGTGCCGCGCAACCAGGCTGTCGAAGCTGCGTTGCAGGGCATCCAGGTCCAGCCGCCCACGTAGACGCAAGACACTCGGGATATGGTAGGCCGCGCTTTCCGGCTCCAGTTGCCAGAGAAACCACTGTCGCTCCTGGGCATAGGAGAGCCGCAGGGGCTCGCCGTCCTGGCGCTTGAACACTGGCGCGATCTCGAAGAGATTGACACCTTGCTGCTTGAGCAGGACAGCCAATGCCTTCCTTTCCTGGGGGGAAAGGGAGCCCACCTTCTCTATGAGTGCTTGCACGCTACCGCCTCTTAGGAAATCAGTTTTTCAAGTTCATCGGCAGATAGACGTTTGAGCGCCTCCAGGGATTTAGCCAGGGCATCTTCCACCGGCGCGCTCTCGGCCTTGAGGGTCTCGACGCCGTGGCAGAACTCACCCAGTGTCTCCGCGGTGAACATCGACTTGATCGGCACCTCCAGGTGCAGTCGTTCGCGTAGGCGGCCAATGACCTGGGTGGCCAGCAACGAGTGGCCGCCAAGCTCGAAGAAGT
>NZ_KV812669.1:0-541 GCF_001813485.1 Pseudomonas sp. HMSC067G02 | reverse complement strand
CTGACCAACAAGTATGCCGAGGGCTATCCGGGCAAGCGCTACTACGGCGGCTGCGAACACGTCGACAAGGTCGAGCAGTTGGCCATCGACCGCGCCAGGCAGCTGTTCGGCGCCGACTACGCCAACGTCCAGCCGCATTCCGGTTCCTCGGCCAACGCCGCGGTGTACCTGGCGCTGCTCAACGCCGGCGACACCATCCTCGGCATGAGCCTGGCCCACGGCGGTCATCTCACCCACGGCGCCAAGGTGTCCTCCTCCGGCAAGCTGTACAACGCCGTGCAGTACGGCCTAGACACCGCTACCGGGCTGATCGACTACGACGAAGTCGAGCGCCTGGCCGTGGAGCATAAGCCGAAGATGATCGTCGCCGGCTTCTCCGCCTACTCCAAGACCCTCGACTTCCCGCGCTTCCGCGCCATCGCCGACAAGGTCGGCGCGCTGCTGTTCGTCGACATGGCCCACGTCGCCGGGCTGGTCGCCGCCGGCCTCTACCCGAACCCGATCCCCTTCGCCGACGTGGTCACCACCACCACCCACAAGA
>NZ_KV812668.1:0-9490 GCF_001813485.1 Pseudomonas sp. HMSC067G02 | reverse complement strand
CGCCAGCCACGCGGCTCAGGCTGCCGCCGTTGAGGACCGCACCGGCGGTATCGCCGCGCTTGAGACCGGAGACCTGATAGGTCAGCGCCGGATCGAGGTCGCCATAGACCTTGGTCTTGGCATCGGCGATCACGTTCAGTTGCGCCGGAGTGATGCGCAGGTCGTTGCCGACGTAGCTGAGGGTGTAATTGGCCGTGTTGAGGCCCAGCCCGCCCTGAAGTATCCCGTAGTTGCCGACGTTCTCCCCGGCCACCCGGCCGAGGTTGCCGCTCAGCACGCCGGCGGCGGTATCGCTGTTCTTCAGGCCACTGACCTGGTAGGTGAGGGTCGGATCGGCGTCGCCATAGACCTTGGTCTTGGCGTCGGCGCTGACGATCAATTGCGCCGGCGTGACGGTCAGCTTGCCGTCCTGGCGCACCAGTTGGTAACGCTGGCTGAAATACTCGCTGCCATTGGCGTTACCGGTGATCGCGTACTGCCCGACGTTCGACGCCTGGGTCGCCGTGGTGCTGGCGGTCGCCTGGTAGAGGTCGTTGAACTGGCTGTTGACGTAGGCGTCGATGGCGTTGATGCCGGACATCGTGGCCGTCAGAGTCGGATTCACATCACCGTAGACGCGGGTAGCGTCATTGGCGGTCAGGGTGGCGGTCTGCTGGCGGGAAAGGATGTCGCCGGCAGTGGTGGTGGTCTTGAACATCTCCACCTGGGCGCGCTCGGCGAAGCTGTTGAACGCTCCCTCGCGCATGAACAGGTCCAGGCGAGTATCGACGCGGCTGGTCTTGCCGCCGAGGCCGAAGATCAGTTCCTCGGTCAGGCCGGTGCCGACGTCGTACTGCAGTTCGTCGGTCACGCCGATCACGCCGCCGAAGCCCTTGACGCCCCAACTGGTGCCCCAGTTTCCGGTCCAGGTGGTGACGCTGCCGTTGCCGGCGGCGACGGTGAACCCGCTGGGCGCACCGCCGTTCGGGGTGGCGGTGACGTTGCTGCCGTTGACCTGGTAGCGCAGGTTGGTCACCAGGTAGTCCGACGAGTCGTTGGTCGGGAAACTGGCGGAACCGCTGACCCGCCGATAGGGCAGCGCGGTGAACACCAGGCGGTCGAACTCGCTGTTGCCGTCGGCGGTCAGCGTGTAGTTGCCGGTGGTGCCGACGCTGTTGGCCTCGAGAATCCGCGTGCCGACGCTGGAGACGTTGTTCTGCGCCGTGCCGGTCATGCTCTGGTTGATGAACGGATCGAACACCGTGCCGCTCGTGGTCACGCCGGTGGCGTTGCTCTGCCGGTACTTGAGCGTACCGTTGAAGGTCTGCAGCGCCAGGTTGCCGGCGTAGTTGTCCCAGGAAGCCAGGTCGATGCTACCGGCGCGGCCGGCGAGGTTGGCGGCGATCAGCGCGGTACCGGCCTGCTGGCTGATCTTGCCGGCGGTGCTGGTCTGCATCCACAGGGTGCCGCTACCCAGGTCGACGATGCCGCTGGTCTGCGGCGTGCCGCCGCTGAGGAAGTTGATGTTGCCGCCGGCGCGGATTGCCAGGCTGCCGTTGCGGAACAGGATCGGCGCAGAGATATCCACCGCACCGGCAGGTCCGGTGGCGATCAGTTCCAGGCCGCGACTGGCGCCGCCCAGGTTGCTGGTGATCAGCGGCGCTTCCACCGACAGCCGGTCGCTGGCGCTGAGGGTCACCTTGCCGCCTGCCAGCGCCCCGGTGACCACCGAGGCATTCACCGTCGCATCGCCGCTGGCGCCGTTGGCGCCCCCCACCGAACCTGAGGTGCCGCCGGAGGCGACGATGCGCAGGGTGGTCGGGTCGAGCAGCCAGGTGCCACCGTTGCCGTAGGGTGCGGCGACGCTGACGTAGGCGCTGTCGGCGATGCTCAGGTTGACCTTGCCGGAGGTCTCCACCAGGCCGCCGTTGCCGCCCTGGGCGCCGCCGCGCGCGAGGATCCGCCCGTCCATGCGGGTATTGCCGTCGGACCAGACCACCGCCAGGCCGCCATTGCCCTTGCCGGTAGCCGAGACGTCGATGCTGGCGCCCTTGGCCAGCGTAGCGTTCTTCGCTCGTGGCAGCTCGCCGCGGCCCTGGAAGTCGCCGCCGATGCGCACGCTGCCGCCCTGCGCGGCGCCGCGGGCGTCGATGCTGGCGGTGCTCGCCAGGGCCACCTGCTGCCCGCTGACCAGCACGTCGCCACCGTTCTTCGGACCGCTGACGTCGATCTTGCCGGCGACCTGGATGTCCCCGGACTTGCTTACCAGCGCCACGCTGCCCTCGCGCACCTCGGTGCCGCGGGCAAGGATCACGCCGGACAGGTTGACCGCGTTGTCGACCACCCGGGAAGCCTGCTCGGCGGTGATCAGCACGCTACCGCCGTCGGCCTGGATCGCGCCGCCGTTGCTGACCAGCGCCTGGGCATCCTGTGGCTTGCGGGTAACCGGGTCGGTCACGGCGATCGACACCAGGCCATCGCCGTAGAGGTCGATGGTCGCGGCATTGCCGGCGGCCATCGCCACGGTGCCGAGGCGGGCGTTGATCACGCCGTTGTTGGCCACGGACGGCGCGACGAAGGCCGCCAGGCCTTTCTCCGCGACGCTGATGCTGCCGTCGTTGACGATCCGCGCGTCGGGGTTTCCGGGCTGGTCGAAGATCAGCTTGCCCTGGCGGAAATGTTCGTCGCTGATGTTCGCCGTGGTGGTGATCAGGGAGCCCACGTCGACCTTGGCCGAGCCGCTGAAGACCACGCCGTTGGAGTTGTAGATGATCACCTGGCCGGGCGCGGAGATGCGCCCGGCGATCACGCTTTCCTGGCCTGCGGTGACCCGGTTCAGGGTCGACGAGGTCACACCGGGCTGGTTGAAGCGCACCGCCTCGTCGGCGGAGACGTCGAAGCCCTTCCAGTTGATGATCGCGCGCTGGGTGCTCTGGTCGATCAGCGTGGTCTTGCCCTGCTGGCTGATCTTGATCTCGTTGGGGTTGAACTGGGCACCGGTAGGTGCCGCCATGGCCGCGTTGATGCTGGCGATGGCGAACATGAGGGTGCTGCTGGCGGCAAGGACGAAACGCCCTTCCCTACCAGTTTTCGAAGAGGTGCGCTTGCCGCGCTGGCTATCCGGACGGACCATGAAAATCTCCCTATCTGCGTGGCGCACGTCAGTTTTCCAGCACTGCATTTCGTCAGTTAAATGACGAAAATCTGAGAAGCAATTCACATTGCGCCTTGTGTGCCAAAAAAATGCCTTTCAGATCAAAAATTGTCCACTTGAAAGGGCGACCGTTCGTCGGAGTGACTCAAAAATGACACTACGGAGGTTAAATATGTAATACCGTCAAAAAACCGACAATACTTTCGGGATAATCACTGTCAAGAAAACCGGAAGACCTCCCTGGCACGCGGGTTTGCTAGGCTAGGCAGCCCCCGTCCGCTGCCGCCAAGGAACCTTCCATGAGCCATGCCCTGCGCGCCGTTTTCCTCGACCATGCCTCCCTCGACCTCGGCGACCTGGACATGCGCCCCCTGCGCGCCGCCTTCGACGAGCTACAACTGCATGCCGCCAGCCAACCGCAGGAAGTCGCCGCGCGGCTGCACGGTGCGCGGGTCGCGATCAGCAACAAGGCGCCGATCGACGCGCAATGCATCGCCGCCTGCCCAGAGCTGGAACTGATCCTGGTCAGCGCTACCGGCACCAACAACATCGATCTCGCTGCCGCTCGCGAGCGCGGTATCGTCGTCGCCAACTGCCATGGCTACGGCACGCCCTCGGTAGCCCAGCACACCCTCGCGCTGCTACTGGCCCTGGCTACGCGCCTGCCGGACTACCAGCAGGCGGTACGCAGCGGCCGCTGGCAGCAATCCAGCCAGTTCTGCCTGCTGGACTTCCCCATCGTCGAACTGGAAGGCAAGACCCTCGGCCTGCTCGGCCATGGCGAACTGGGCGGGGCGGTGGCGCGGCTGGCGGAGGCGTTCGGCATGCGCGTGCTGCTCGGTCAGTTGCCAGGACGGCCCGCCCGGGCGGACCGCCTGCCGCTTGGCGAACTCCTGCCACGGGTCGACGCCCTGACCCTGCACTGCCCGCTGACCGAGGACACCCGCGGGATGCTCGGCGCCGCCGAACTGGCGCTGATGAAGCCTGGCGCCTTCCTGGTCAATACCGCCCGTGGCGGCCTGGTCGACGAACAGGCGCTGGCCGACGCCCTGCGCGGCGGCCACCTGGGCGGCGCCGCCACCGACGTGCTCAGCGTCGAGCCGCCGAGAAACGGCAATCCGCTGCTGGCCCCCGACATCCCGCGCCTGATCGTCACCCCCCATAACGCCTGGGGCAGTCGCGAGGCGCGGCAGCGCATCGTCGGCCAACTGGCGGAAAACGCAGAGGCATGGAAGGCCGGGCGCGCCCTGCGGGTAGTCAACGCCGGCTGAGACGGCGCTGCGGGCACCGCGCACGGATGAACGGCGATCCTCGCCGACAATCCATGCGGGTATGCCAGGCCCAAGCCTGTTAAGATTTCCCATTTTTTCCGGAGCCCGCATGGACCCTCGCAGTGAAGTGCTGCTGCGCCAGCGCCACCTCTTCGCGACCCCGCTGCTGCTGGCCGGCCTGCCCGCCGACGACCTGCTCGCCGAGCTACCGCAGGCCCAGGGCTGGAGCTGGCACGCCGGCGAGCAGGCGCAGCTGGACGCCCGCTTCCCCGGCCGTAGCCGTTTCGACACGCGCGCGCCGATCGGCGCCTGGACTTCGGCCGTTCTGTTCCTGCCCAAGTCCCGCGAACTGACCGACTACCTGCTGGCCAGCCTGGCCGCCCGCCTGCCCGGCGGCGAACTCTTCCTGGTCGGCGAAAAGCGCGGCGGGATCGAGCGCGCGAGCAAGCAGTTGGCCGCCTACGGCAAGCCCCGCAAACTGGATAGCGCGCGGCATTGCCAGCTCTGGCAGGTGCGTATCGAACAGGCGCCGGCCGAGCCCGACCTGCACGCCCTGGCCCAGCGCTACAGCCTGCCGCTGGCCGATGGCGAGCTGCAGGTGGTGAGCCTGCCGGGGGTGTTCAGCCATGGCCGCCTAGATCGCGGCAGCGCGCTGCTGCTGGGGCAACTGCAAGCCCTGCCCGGCGGCCATCTGCTGGACTTCGGCTGCGGTGCCGGCGTACTCGGGGCGGCCCTCAAGCGTCGCTACCCCGCCAGTCGCCTGAGCCTGCTCGACGTCGACGCCTTCGCTGTCGAGAGCAGCCGACTGACCCTCGCCGCCAACGGCCTGGACGGCGAAGTGATCGCCGCCGACGGCATCGACGGCGCGCCGCGCGAACTCGCCGCGATCGTCAGCAACCCGCCCTTCCACCAGGGCGTGCACACCGACTACCAGGCCTCCGAGCGCCTGCTGCAACGCGCCGCCGAGCACCTGGCGCCGGGCGGCGAACTGCGCCTGGTCGCCAACAGCTTCCTGAAGTACCCGCCGTTGATCGAACGCCACCTCGGCCCCTGCCGGACACTCGCCGAAGGCGACGGTTTCCGCATCTACTCCGCCCGTCGCTCCTGATTTCTGCCTGGAACCCTGTGAATGAAGCTTTTCCTCTCCCTGCCCGCACGCCCGCAGCCAGACCCTTCCGTGGCCACCCGCCGGGAGGCCGCCGATGACTGACCTGAACGCCAGCCAGGGCCAGCAATTGCGGCGGGTGCTCAAGCCGCGCCACCTGAACATGATCGCCATCGGCGGCTCCATCGGCACCGGGCTGTTCGTCGCCTCCGGGGCCACCGTGGCCACCGCCGGGCCCGGCGGTGCGCTGCTTTCCTACGCCCTGATCGGGCTGATGGTGTACTTCCTCATGACCAGTCTCGGCGAGATGGCCGCCTACATGCCCGTTTCCGGCTCGTTCTGCACCTATGGCAGCCGGTTCGTCGAAGATGGCTTCGGTTTCGCCCTCGGCTGGAACTACTGGTACAACTGGGCGGTGACCATCGCCGCGGAGCTGGTGGCAGCGCAACTGGTGATGAGTTTCTGGTTCCCCGAGGTGCCGGGCATCTACTGGAGCGCGATCTTCCTGGGCATCATGTTCGGCCTCAACGTGATTTCCGCGCGCGGCTTCGGCGAGAGCGAATTCTGGTTCGCCCTGATCAAGGTAGTCACGGTGGTGATCTTCATCGGCGTCGGCCTGGCGACCATCTTCGGCATCATGCATGGCGTGGAGTCGCCCGGCTTCAGCAACTTCACCATGGGCGACGCGCCCTTCGTCGGCGGCTTCCAGGCGATGGTCGGGGTGGCGATGATCGCCGGCTTCTCGTTCCAGGGCACCGAACTGATCGGCATCGCCGCCGGTGAATCGGAAAATCCGCGGAAGAACATCCCGATCGCCATTCGCCAGGTGTTCTGGCGCATCCTGATGTTCTACATCCTGGCGATCTTCGTGATCGGCATGCTGATTCCCTACACCGACCCGAACCTGCTGAAGAACGATGCCAGCGACATCAGCGTATCGCCCTTCACCCTGCTCTTCGAGCGCGCCGGCTTCGCCGCGGCGGCCGGGGTGATGAACGCGGTGATCCTCTCGGCGATCCTCTCCGCCGGCAACTCCGGCATGTACGCCTCGACCCGGATGCTCTACAACCTCGCCCTCGAGGGCAAGGCACCGCGCCTGTTCTCCCGTGTCTCGCGCAGCGGCGTGCCACGCAATGCGCTGTACGCCACTACCCTGGTCGGCGCCCTGTGCTTCCTCACTTCAGCCTTCGGCGACAGCACCGTCTACACATGGCTGCTGAACACCTCGGGCATGTGCGGCTTCATCGCCTGGCTGGGCATCGCCATCTCCCACTATCGCTTCCGCAAGGGCTACCTGGCCCAGGGCGGCCGCCTGGAAGACCTGCCCTACCGGGCCAAGCTGTTCCCCTTCGGCCCGCTGTTCGCCTTCGCCCTGTGCATGGTCATCACCCTCGGGCAGAACTACCAGGCGCTGGTGGGCGAACGCATCGACTGGATCGGCCTCCTCGCCACCTACATCAGCCTGCCGCTGTTCCTGGCGATCTGGCTGGGATACCGCTGGAAGAAGCGCGCGCGCTTCGTTCGCTACCACGAAATGGACGTCAGCCCGACCAATACCTGATTCACCCTGCCGCCCAGCGATTCCTCGCGGATCGCTGCGGATGCCGGCACGTTTCCTTGCGATCAGGCTCCCTCGCCGCCCTCCCGGACGAAAGTTTCCGTCCCGGGCTTGCCCAAGCCGCCCGGCTTGGGCAGAATGCGCCCCGTCCTAGGGGAGTAGTCTCCCGCGAGCGCCGCACCGGCCTCGCCCGGCACGCGTCAACACACTTGGTCCGCAGACCATGGCGCGCGCGACCCAAGCCTGCCCAGACAGGCCAAGGGTTTGACAAGACCTATGACACGCACGATCTGACCCGGGGCGGGCAGATGGCGCGTGTCATGGTGATTGGTCGACCCGCCCCTTAGGAAGCCTGATGGAATCGCTGTTCGTCCCCACCCTGATCGTTGCCCTCGCGGAAATCGGCGACAAGACCCAGTTGCTGGCACTCCTGCTCGCGGCGCGTTTCCGCAAGCCGTGGCCGATCATCGCCGGCATCGTCGCCGCCACCCTGGCCAACCATTTCGCTGCCGGCGCGGTGGGCGCCTGGGTCGCCAGCTTCTTCTCGGAAGCCACCCTCAGCTGGATCCTCGCCGCCTCCTTCATCGCCGTCGCCCTGTGGACGCTGGTACCGGACAAGCTCGACGACGAAGAGTCCGGACTGAAGAAATACGGCCCCTTCCTCACCACCCTGATCGCTTTCTTCCTCGCCGAGATGGGCGACAAGACCCAGGTCGCCACGGTCATGCTGGCCGCCCAGTATCCGCATTTCTGGCTGGTGGTGATCGGCACCACCCTGGGCATGCTGATCGCCAACGTACCGGTGGTACTGATCGGCAACCTGGCCGCCGATAAGCTGCCGCTGACCCTGATCCGCCGCCTGGCCGCGGCCGCCTTCGCCGCACTTGGCCTGTACGCCGCCTGGCACGCCGCGCAATTGACCGGCTGGCTCTGAAGGACTGCGCCGCCGGGCCCGGGATGGCTGGGCGGCCAATGCAAAATGCATAGGAACGGCTACAGTTCAGGCAGGCACCGGATGCCTGCCCCACCACTCGCCCACGAGAGCCGGAGATGCCCTCACACGACCTGAAACGACTCGCCCGCCATCACATCGAGCTGTCCTGGAACAAGGGCCGCATGGCGTTGGTGGAGCAGTTGCACAGCAAGGATTTCCTCTACAAAAGCTCGTTCATCGGCCATCCCCTGGATACCGCCGGCTATATCCGCCTGCTGCAGGACATCCGCACGGCGATGCCGGACCTGGAGGTCGTGGTCGAAGACTGCATCGGCGAGGAACGCAAGGTGTTCACCTGGAGCACGCTGATCGGCACCATCGTCCGGCCGACCCTGGGCTATCCGGCCAGCGACAAGGTGCTGAGCATTTCCGCGATGGGCTTCTGGGTGTTCAACCCGCAGGGCCAGTTGCAGGAGCTGTGCACCATGTTCGACATGGAGAGCTTTCGCGCTCAGCTGGGACTGCAGACCCGGCCCTTTGCGGAAAAAGCGCTGCCCTAGCCAACCGTCCTAGGCGTTGAAATAGCCGTTGTCGCGGAACCAGTCGATGGCGCGCAGCAGGGTGTCGTCGAGGGCGGTGGTGGAGAAGAAGCCGAGTTCCTCGCGGGCCTTGCGTCCATCGAGGAACTGCCCGCCAGCCATCACCTCAATGGCGGTTTCGTCGAGCAGCGGCAACTGGCCGCTGACCCGGTAGCGCAAGCGGCCCAGGGTGGCCAGCGCGCGAGCCATGGCCATCGACATCGGCTGCGGCGCAGGCTGGCCGAGCAGCTCGGCGATGCGCCGGGTCAGGTCGGCCATTTCCAGGTTGTGCCCGGTCAGCAGGTAGCGCTCGCCGATACGCCCGCGCTCAAGGGCCATCAGCAGGCCGCGCCCGGCTTCGGCGGCATCGATGACGTTACGCTGGCCGGCGACGTAGTGGGTCATCTCGCCATTGCCGATGGCGGTGATCACGCGTCCGGTGGTCGGGCCGATGTCCAGTTCGCCGAGTACCATGCCGGGGATCCCGATCACCACCGGCAGGCCGTTGCGCGCCTGCTCCCGGGCCTGCTCGTCGAGCGCCCATTTGCACAGCACGTAGGAACTCTTGCCGCTCGGCAGGCTGTCGTAGAACAACCCCTCGTGCCCCGGTAGTCCCTGGGGATGCCGGGGCATGGCATATGCCGAACCGACGTAGAGGATGCGCGGCACCCTGGCCTGCAGGCAGGCGGCATAGAACGGGTTGGTCTGGCCCAGCGCGCTGGCCACTTCCTCCTGCCAGCGGCGCGGCCGCGAAGGATAGTAGCCGGCGCTGAAGATCACCCCGTCGAGGCCGCGCAGGGCGCGTTCCAGGCCGGCGTGGTCGAGCATCTCGGCGACCCGGCACTCGGGCTCCAGATAGGCGAGACGCTGGATCTGCGGGGTATACGGATTTAATGGTTGATGGGGCACCT
>NZ_KV812667.1:616-4527 GCF_001813485.1 Pseudomonas sp. HMSC067G02 | reverse complement strand
TCCGCATGGAGGACAAGAAGGGCGCCGAGCAGTTATACATCCACGCCGAGCGCAACCAGGACAACCTGGTCGAGAACGATGCCTCGCTGTCGGTCGGCCACGACCGCAACAAGAGCATCGGCCACGACGAGCTGGCGCGCATCGGCAACAACCGCACCCGCGCGGTGAAGCTCAACGACACCCTGTTGGTGGGCGGGGCGAAGAGCGACAGCGTCACCGGCACCTACCTGATCGAGGCCGGTGCGCAGATCCGCCTGGTCTGCGGCAAGAGCGTGGTGGAGTTCAACGCCGACGGCACCATCAATATCTCCGGCAGCGCCTTCAACCTCTACGCCAGCGGCAACGGCAACATCGACACCGGCGGCCGCCTCGACCTCAATTCCGGCGGCGCCAGCGAGGTCGACGCCAAGGGCAAGGGCGTGCAGGGCACCATCGACGGCCAGGTACAGGCGATGTTTCCGCCGCCGGCGAAGGGCTGAGGCGGCGGCATCCTGGCTGCCCGCCCTTGGGCAGGACGCCGCGGGAGCCTTGACGATTCGCACATGTCCTCGCCAGGCAGAAGCGGCGGTCGCTCAAGACCGATGGTGTTGCGCTCAGGGTAGGTCGACCTTCAGGCCGCGGCCAGTGCGTATGCCGACGTAGAATGCGTCCTTGAGGGCCCTGGCGAGTTCCGGGTCGGTCTCCTCGAACTCTTTCCCGGCGATGCCGCCGAAGCTCAGCCGGTGCAACGCGGAACGGTCCAGGCTGCGGTCGAGCAGCACGGCTTTCAGGTACAGCAACTGCTTTTCCACGGAGAGCAGCATCCCGCATTGCGGATGCCGGGCCAGCCGCTCGGCGACCAGCGCCAGGGCGCGTTCGACATAGTTCACGGGGGACATGGCTGCGCCGCTTCAGCCCTTGGGAAAGCCCGTCTCGTACTCCTCGCGGGTGATTTCCCGGCCGAAACGCAGCGCATCGTTGAACAGGCGGTTGTCGTGCTCAACCGGCTCGGGGGATTCGGCTTCGCCGTAGAAGCGCACGTGGATCGTGCCCTGCCGATGGTCCCAGCGGTAGGTGACGTCTTCGAAGTCGTAGTCGATGTAGATATCGCGCCTGGCGAACGCTTCGCCCTTTTCAATTGCCATTGCCTTTCCTCACTGCGTCGTAGTACGCCCGGCTCTTCTCGGCGATGGCCTGGGCCTCCGGGGACTTCGGATCCAGTACCCGCCAGTCCTCATAGTACTTGTGGCCCTGCCCTCCGGGTACGCCGGCCTTGGCCGCCACCGCGTCGTAGGTGTCGTTGCCGAGGAGGATGCGAGCCATGTCCTCCGACTCCTTGGCGTAGATCATCTCCGGCGAGTTGACCTGGATCTCGCCGGGTATCCCGGCCTTGGTGTTCATCGTCGAGTTCACCCCGCTGTAGCCGAGCGGGTCGGCGTTGCCGTCGATCACCTTGACCTTGGCGCCGCGGTTGGCCAGCTCGGCGGCAACGGTGTTCACCTTGTCGCCTTCGACGATGATGGTGTTGCGGGCCAGATCCTTGATCTTGGTCGGATCGCCCTTGTAGTCGTTGTTGATCTTCTGCATGGCGCGTTCGCGCGACTTGATCGGTGCCTTGGCGACCCTGCCGCCGTGCTTCGCCGCCAGTCCGTCGGCCACCGCGTCGATCTCGGCCTTGGCTGCCGGCGCCTTGCCATAGACCTTCTCGAAGCCTTTCGGCACCTGGGTCTTCGGCGCGCCCTTGGGTGCGTTGCCGAGCCGTGCCATCTTCGGTCCGAAGCCCAGCAGCGCCATGCCGGCCACGCCCTGGAACAGGTCGCGGTAGCCGGGACCGAAGCGGTCGCCGAGGTCGCCGAGCAGGGCCATGCCGCCCATCATCAGGCCGCCGATGGCGACCACTCCAACCAGCGCCGCGACCCCGGCCATCGCCGCCAGCAGCAGGCCGCCGGCAAGGGCCGCCAGGCCCAGCGCCTCGAGGCCGGTGTGCAGCCATTCCTCCAGGTCGAGGACGAAGGCCACCCGCTCGGTGGGGCCGCCGATGAAGGTGTCCTGGCTGCCGGTCTTGATGTGCGCGCCGCAGACCATCTTGCTCTGCAGGCGCGCCGCCGGCTTGCCGTTGATGTACACGGTGGCGCTGCCTTCGGCGATCAGCACCGGGAACGGCCACAGCGGATGGTTCAGCGGCAGGCCGCTGCAGGTGGCGGAGACGTCGTCGCCGGCGCGCATCGCGTTGCGACTGTTCACGTAGACGTTGAAGCTGCCGCGTATGAGCACCCCGGTGGTCGGCTCGGGTAGCTCGAAGATGGTGGTCAGGCCCTTGACGATCTGGAACATCGACAGCCCGCCGGCGGCGATCGAACCGGCCAGGATCACCGCGGCCAGGCCGCCGGTGGCGGCGGTGGCGGCGACCACGGCGGCGCCGATCAGGGCTCCGGCCACGGCTCCGGCGACCATCGCGGCGACACCGAAACCGTGGGCTATCTCATCGCCCAGTCGGGCGGCGGCTTGCGCATCCATGCGTCGGTACTCGGATCAGCTAGGGGTCGGGCGCGGGACCAGGGTCTGCATCGCCTGCTTCCAGGCCGGCTCGTGGTGCGGCAGGTCAGCCGGGGTGGTGGTCAGGGTAGTGATCAGCACCGCCGGGCGGCGCTCGATGAATACCTGGCGCAGCATCAGGTCGCGGCCCTCGCGCTGCCACTGGTAGTCGAGGAGCACGGCGGCGTGGCCGTGGATGTTGATGTCCCAGCGCTTGTGCAGCTTGAAGCCGGGCAATTGCTTCTCGGCGTTTTCCAGTTGGCGGGCGACATAGTCGGCGAACGGCGCGTCGCCCTGGCTGGCGTCGCGGCTGATGACGAAACTGGCTTCGCGGGCGGGGCCGCTGGCGGGGAGCTTGAAGATGTTGATGCTCTGGTCCTGCCAGGCATCGGGAATCTCGAGATCGGCTTCGTGGAGGCGATAGAGCGTCACTGTGTTAACCCCTTCCCTAGGATTCTGAGTGAGTCATTGCTGGACAAAAGCTTTACGGAATGTTGCTCGCGAATCAAGGCTTTCCTGGCCCGAAGCGGCCTTTCGTGATGGCCTTCTGCCTGTTCGCCGTCGGTCGGGGCGCTCGTCGGAATCTGTGTCACGCATCTCCCCTTTCCACCGCATCCGCGCCTATGCTGCTTGGGTGGTGCCGCTCCAACGGCGCCAGTGATGGACGTGGATCAAGGATGATTTCATGGCACTTGCGCAACAGACCCGCCTGGTCCGGGTCGACAGTCCGCTCGGCGCGGAGGTCCTGCAATTGCAGCGAATGGAGGGTCGCGAAGAGCTCGGCCGGCCGTTCGCCTACGAGCTGGAACTGATCTCGGAAAACCCCGACCTGCCACTCGACGGGCTGCTGGGCAAGCCGGCCAGCCTGGCGCTGGAACTGCACGACGGCAGCCGGCGGCATTTCCACGGCATCGTCGCCGCTTGCAGCCAGGGATCCGGCAACGGCCAGTTCGCCAGCTACCAGGTCACCCTGCGCCCCTGGCTGTGGCTGCTGACGCGCACCTCCGACTGCCGCATCTTCCAGAACCAGAAGGTCCCGGACATCATCAAGCAGGTGTTCCGCGACCTCGGCTTCTCCGACTTCGAGGACGCCCTGAGCCGCTCCTACCGCGAGTGGGAATACTGCGTGCAGTACCGCGAGACCAGTTTCGACTTCGTCAGCCGGCTGATGGAGCAGGAAGGCATCTACTACTGGTTCCGCCATGAGCAGAGCCGCCACATCCTGGTGCTCTCCGACGCCTACGGCGCGCACCAGAGCCCGCCGAACTACGCCAGCGTGCCCTACTACCCGCCGACCCTGGAACAGCGCGAGCGCGACCATTTCTACGACTGGCACATGGCGCGCGAGGTGCAGTCCGGCTCACTGAGCCTCAACGACTACGACTTCCAGCGTCCCG
>NZ_KV812667.1:0-516 GCF_001813485.1 Pseudomonas sp. HMSC067G02 | reverse complement strand
ACGTGCAGAGCCAGGACGGCGAGCAGTACGCGCGGACCCGTATCGAAGCCTTGCAGGCGCGCTACGAACGGGTGCGCCTGCGCGGCCGCGCCCGCGGCCTCGGTTCGGGCCACCTGTTCAAGCTCAGCGGCTACCCGCGCGAGGACCAGAACCGCGAGTACCTGGTGGTCGGTGCCGATTACCGGGTGGTCCAGGAACTCTACGAGACCGGCGGCGGCGGGGTGGGCGCGCAGTTCGAAAGCGAGCTGGACTGCATCGATGCCGGCCAGGCCTACCGCCCCTTGCCGACCACTCCGCTGCCGATCGTCCGTGGCCCGCAGACTGCGGTGGTGGTCGGGCCCAAGGGCGAGGAGATCTGGACCGACCAGTATGGCCGGGTCAAGGTGCATTTCCACTGGGACCGCCACGACCAGTCCAACGAGAACAGCTCCTGCTGGATGCGCGTCTCGCAGGCCTGGGCGGGGAAGAACTGGGGCTCGATCCAGATCCCGCGGATCGGCCAGGAAGTGATCGTCA
>NZ_KV812666.1:289017-289531 GCF_001813485.1 Pseudomonas sp. HMSC067G02 | reverse complement strand
ACGATCACTTCCTGGCCGATCCGCGGGATCTGCATCGAACCCCAGTTCTTCCCGGCCCAGGCCTGGGACACGCGAATCCAGCAGGAGCTGTTCTCGTTCGACTGGTCGTGGCGATCCCAGTGGAAGTGCACCTTGACCCGGCCGTACTGGTCGGTCCAGATCTCCTCGCCCTTGGGTCCGACCACCACCGCGGTCTGCGGACCCCGCACCACCGGTACCGGAGTCTGCGGCAGGAGACGGAACGACTGGCTGGCGTCGATGCAGTCCAGCTCGCTCTCGAACTGCGAGCCGGCGCCGCCGCTGCCGGTTTCGTAGAGTTCCTGGACCACCCGGTATTCGGCGCCGACCACCAGGTACTCGCGGTTCTGGTCATCGCGCGGATAGCCGCTCAGGCGGAACAGGTGCCCGGCGCCGATCCCGCGCACCACGCCGCGCAGGCGCACGCGCTCGTGCTGCGCCTGGATCGCCTCGATGCGGTTGCGCGCGTACTGCTCGCCGTCCTGGCTCTGCACGT
>NZ_KV812666.1:231637-288917 GCF_001813485.1 Pseudomonas sp. HMSC067G02 | reverse complement strand
CGATGTTCGAACGCACCTCCAGGCGCGCGCCGGGGCGCTGGAAGTCGTAGTCGTTGAGGGTCAGCGAACCGGGCTGGACCTCGCGTGCCATCTGCCAGTCGAAGAAGTGGTCGCGCTCGCGATGGCCGAGGGTCGGCGGGTAGTACGGCACGCTGGCGTAGCCACCCGGGCTGCGATGCGCGCCGTAGGCGTCGGAGAGCACCAGGATGTGGCGCTTCTGCTCATGGCGGAACCAGTAGTAGATGCCCTCCTGTTCCATCAGCCGGCTGATGAAGTCGAAGCTGGTCTCGCGGTACTGCACGCAGTATTCCCACTCGCGGTAGGGGCGCGTGAGGGCATCCTCGAAATCGGAAAAGCCGAGGTCGCGGAACACCTGCTTGATGATCTCCGGCACGCTCTGGTTCTGGAAGATGCGGCAGTCCGAGGTGCGCGTCAGCAGCCACGGCCAGGGCCGCAGGGTGGCCTGGTAGCCGGCGAACTGGCCGTGCCCGGCCACCTGGCTACAGCGCGCGACGATGCCGTGAAAGAAGCGCCGGCTGCCGCCGGGCAGCTCCAGCGACAGGCTCATCGGCTTGCCGAGCAACTGCTCCAGCGGCAGGTTGGGATTTTCCGATACCAGGTGCAGCTCGTAGGCGAACAGCCGTCCCAGTTCCTCGCGTCCCTCCATGCGCTGCAACAGCAGCACGTCCGGCCCCAGCGGGCAATCCACCTGGACCAGGCGGGTCAGTTGCATCAATCCCATCGACGGTTCCTTCTACTGCTCTGCGTGTCGCCGGTTGTCACTCGGCCTCGGCGAAGTCGTAGTGGAACTGGTTGTCGCGGCTACTGATACGTACCCCGGCCAACGGCTTGCCTTCGAGCATGCGGGTGAGGAACTCGCGGCTCATGTCCGGCAACAGCGTGTTGGTGAGGATCGCGTCGATCATCCGGCCGCCGCTCTCGGTCTCGGTGCAGCGCGAGACGATCAGCTCGACGACGCCCTCGTCGAACTCGAACGGCACCTTGTGGGTCGCCTCCACGCGCTTCTTGATCCGCCCCAGTTGCAGGCGCGAAATGGCCTTGAGCATGTCGTCGCTGAGCGGGTAGTAGGGGATGGTCACCAGGCGGCCGAGCAGCGCCGGCGGGAAGATCTTCAGCAGCGGTTCGCGCAGCGACTTGGCGATGGCTTCCGGCTCGGGCATCAGTTCCGGATCGGCGCAGAGGCTGGCGATCATCTCGGTGCCGGCGTTGGTGGTGAGCAGGATCAGGGTGTTCTTGAAGTCGATCACCCGGCCTTCGCCGTCCTCCATCACGCCCTTGTCGAAGACCTGGAAGAAGATCTCGTGGACATCCGGGTGGGCCTTCTCCACTTCATCCAGCAGCACCACGCTGTAGGGCTTGCGACGCACCGCCTCGGTCAGCACGCCACCCTCGCCGTAGCCGATGTAGCCGGGCGGGGCGCCCTTGAGGGTGGAGACGGTGTGGGCTTCCTGGAACTCGCTCATGTTGATGGTGATGACATTCTGCTCGCCGCCGTACATGGCCTCGGCCAAGGCCAGCGCGGTCTCGGTCTTGCCCACCCCGGAGGTGCCGGCGAGCATGAACACGCCGATCGGCTTGCTCGGGTTGTCGAGGCCGGCGCGGGAAGTCTGGATGCGCTTGGCGATCATCTCCAGCGCGTGGTCCTGGCCGATGATGCGCTTCTTCAGGTGCCGGTCGAGGTTGAGCACGGTCTCGATCTCGTTGCGCGCCATGCGGCCGACCGGGATGCCGGTCCAGTCGGCGACCACCGAGGCCACCGCCTGGTAGTCCACGGTCGGCAGGATCAGCGGCTCTTCGCCCTGCAACGCGCTCAGTTGCGCCTGCAGCTCCGCCAGCCGCGCATGCAGCGCCTGGCGCTGTTCCTCGTCGAGACGCGCCTCGCCTTCGCCCAGCGGCACGCCGCCGGCGTCCACCGCTTCGGCGGCGGCACGCAGACGGGCGCGGGTCTCCAGCAGTTCGTCGACCAGGCGTTTTTCCTCGGCCCAGCGCTGCTCCAGGGCGGCCAGGCGCTCGCGCTCCTCGGCCAGCAGGGTCTCGGCGTTGCGCTGGCGTTCGGCGGTGGCGACGCCGATGGCGCTCTCGCGGCGGATGATCGCCAGCTCGGTTTCCAGCGCCTCGATGCGCCGGCGGCTATCGTCGACCTCGGCCGGCACCGCGTGCAGGCTGATGGCGGTGCGCGCGCAGGCGGTATCCAGCAGGCTCACCGACTTGTCCGGCAGCTGGCGCGCCGGGATGTAGCGGTGCGACAGCCGGACCGCCGCCTCCAGCGCCTCGTCGAGGATCTGCACCTTGTGGTGCTTCTCCATGGTCGACGCGACACCGCGCATCATCAGGATGGCCTTGTGCTCGGACGGCTCGTCCACCTGCACCACCTGGAAACGCCGGGTCAGCGCCGGGTCCTTCTCGATGTGCTTCTTGTACTCGGCCCAGGTGGTCGCCGCCACGGTGCGCAGGGTGCCGCGCGCCAGGGCCGGCTTGAGCAGGTTGGCGGCGTCGCCGGTTCCGGCCGCGCCACCGGCGCCGACCAGGGTGTGGGCTTCGTCGATGAACAGGATGATCGGCTTCTCGGAACTCTGCACGTCTTCGATCACCTGGCGCAGGCGCTGCTCGAACTCGCCCTTCATGCTCGCCCCGGCCTGCAGCAGGCCGACGTCGAGGGCGCGCAGTTCGACGTCCTTCAGCGCCGGCGGGACGTCGCCGGCGACGATGCGCAGGGCGAAGCCTTCCACCACCGCGGTCTTGCCGACGCCGGCCTCGCCGGTGAGGATCGGGTTGTTCTGCCGGCGGCGCATGAGGATGTCCACCAACTGGCGGATCTCCTCGTCACGCCCGACGATGGGGTCGAGCTTGCCGCTGCGGGCCTGCTCGGTGAGGTCCACGGTAAAGCGCTTGAGCGCCTCCTGCTTGCCCATCGCGCTCGGCGCCAGGGCGCCGCTGGCCTCGCCCGGGGCGGCGCCGGCGTTGAAGCCGTCGCTGGCCGACAGGCCGTTCTCCGGCGAGGCGCCGACGTACTCGTCGAAGCGCTCGGTGAGCGCCTCGACCTTGAGCTTGGCGAATTCCGCCGACAGCCCGGTGAGGGCATGGCGCAGGCTCGGCGTCTTGAGGAGGCCGATCACCAGGTAGCCGGTGCGCACCTGGCTCTCGCCGAACATCAGGCTGCCGTAGACCCAGCCGCGCTCCACCGCTTCCTCGACATGGGAGGACAGGTCGGTGATCGAGGTCGAGCCGCGCGGCAGGCGGTCGAGGGCCTCGGTCAGGTCCTTGGCCAGGCGCGCCGGGTCGATCCCGGACTGGCGGACGATCTGGTGCAGGTCCGAGTCCGGCAACTGGAGGATCTGGTGGAACCAGTGCACCAGCTCGACATAGGGATTGCCGCGCAGCTTGCAGAATACCGTGGCGGCCTCGATGGCCTTGTAGGCCAGGCTGTTCAGCTTGCCGAACAGCGCAACGCGACTGATCTCACTCATGTTCCTTCTCCTTGTGCTCGTGCGGCCGCGCAGTGGCGTACTGGCGGGCCAGCAGTAGATCCCTGGCGTCCTGGCCGGGATCGCCCAGCCAGGTGTTGAAACCGAGCCGCCCGCCGCCCTGCAGGCCCAGCGGGGGTACTTCGTGGCGTTGCAGGACCAGGTTGACGTCCCAGTCCAGCTCCTCGCCCAGGTATTCGGCGACCCAGGCGGCCAGCTCGACGAAGTGGTCGCCGTCGGGCAGGAAGCGCTGGTATTGATCGAGGTCCAGCGGCCCCAGGCGCAGGCGGAACTTGTGCTGGCGGTCCCAGACGTGGGTGCCCAGGCAGACGTCCATGCCCAGGCTCGTCGAGTCGACGCCGAGGCGGCTGCGCTCGGGCAACTCCAGCCACTGGCCGACGTATTCCTCGACCGCCACCGGGACCTCGAAATACTCCGCGAGGATTACCCGCAGGCCGTCCGGGTAGCGGGTCTGCGCGGCGAGGTGGCCGGTGTAGTAGTAGCGTGCGGTATCCGCCAGCGGCTCGCGCCCCCGCAGGCTCGGCATGCCGCGCCCGGAGAGCGCGGCGAGACGCGCCGACCAGTAGTCGTCGTCGATCCGGTCGTGGCTGATCTCCGGCCGCGCCTCGGCCCAGGCCCGGTAGAACAGGGTCAGCAGGCGGTGGTGGAAGACGTCCATGAAGCGCTTGAAGGTCGCGTCGTTGACGTTGCGCTGGCGTTCTCGGGCGTATTCGGTGAGGTGCAGCGGCAGCGGCCCGTTGGGGCCGGTGAGGCCGAAGAAGAACTGGTCCAGGCGCGGCACCGCAGCGGTGCCGGCCTGGCTCACCGAGGCCAGGGTCGAGGGCGCGAAGGTGCAGTCGGGCTTCTGCCCGAGACGCAGCGGGTCGTCCGCCAGCCGCACCGAATGACCGAGGCGCGGCAGTTGCGGCGACTCGCACTCGATGCGCCGCAGCGCCTGGAAGAAGTCGTAATCCCAGGGCGCCGCCGCCATCCCGGCGAGCAGGTTCAGAGGTTCGGACGGCTGCCCGGCTTCGCCTGCCATCTCATCACCTCGCCCCGTTCGCCGGTGCGCAGCACCGTCTCGGTAAAGCTGTTGATCGACACGTAGCGTGCCAGGAAGCGCTCGAACACGGCGCCGAGGAGGAACACCCCGGTGCCGCGGAACGCGTTCTCGTCGAAGTCCAGGGTGATCTCCAGGCCACGGCCGAAGACGATCGGCCCGGGCATCGGCAGGCGCCGCGTGCAAGGCTTGCTGCTGACCTCGCGCAGGCCCTCGATCTGCAGTTGCAGCGCCGGATCGCCGCTGTCGCCGTAGAGCCGCAGCAGCTCGCGCAGGGCGGCGGCGCCCTGGCCGCGCTCGGCCAGCGACAGGTAGTTCAGCGATAGTTGGCTGATCAGCCGCCAGGCGCTGGCATCGTGGGCACGGCTGGCGCGCGGCCGGCTCGGTCCGGCGAGGCAGCGCACCTGCATGACCGGGGCGCTGTCCTCCAGGGTGAAGTCGCTCTTGTGCGCGCCGATCGGCATGAACAGCGGCAGGTCGCGGTTGGTGCACAGCGCGGCGATGCCGAGCTGGCGCAGGTCGTGGCGATAGGGCGCCTGGTTGGCGTCGACCAGGGCGACGAAGGTCTCGCTGCCGACGTAGGTCGAGCGCGGGCCCTTGCGCCGCTGCTTGCTGGACAGCACGCGCGGTTCGCGGCGCACGCTGAAGTAGGCCTGCTCACGGCCGTAGCGCGCCGGGTCGCGCACCGCGTAGAACGGTTGGAAGGGTTGCTCCGGACCGCTGCCGTGGCCGCTCACCTGTTGCAGCGAATGCACCTCGAAATCCAGCGGACGGGTGCGGTCGACGATCACATGATGCTCGTTGACCCGGTCGGACAGGTGGATGCGGTCGCAGCGGCGCGGGAACAGGTTGATCGCCGGGGTGCAGAACGGCACCAGTTGCTCCGCGTCCACCGTGCCCTCCAGGCGCTGGTCGTGCTTGCCGAACAGCACGACCAGTTCCAGCTCCTCGCCGTGGCATCGACGCAGGGCGCGGTTCAGGCCGGAGAACTCGACGAACAGGAAGCGCGCCGGCAGGGCGAAGTATTCCTGCAGCAGGCGGTAGCCCTGGAACGCCCGCGGCACCACCGGCAGCAGCGCGTCCTCGTCGTCGAAGCCGCGCGCGCGCAGGCTGCTCGTCGGCAGGCGTTCGACCCAGGCGTTGTCCGGGGCGCGGACGAACACCGCGCAGGCGTTGCCGAGCAATTGTTCGTAGAGGCGGTAGGGTTGTTCGTCGGCACCGTGCAGGTAGAGCGGCAGGGCGTCCAGCGACAGGCTGTCGAACGGGATGCCGGCACCGCTGCGCAGGCGGATGCGCAGGCCGGCCTTGGCCCGCGGCTCGCTGGCGGCGAGGCGGCCGAGCACCGCGGCGGGATTGCCGAAGTAGTCGGCCTGGGCCACTTCCAGCGGCCACAGGGTCACCGGGTGGGCGGTGCGGTATTCGCAGGCGGTCTGGTCGTCGGGGCCGAGCTGGCCGCGCAGGGAGGCCCCGCGCTCGACGCTGAAGCCGCTGCTCAGGGCGCCTTCGTTGGGGTCCGGGCGCAGCTGCACCACGGTCATCGACGGAGTCGGCGCCAGGTAGTGCGGGTAGGCGATTTCCAGCAGGTTGTGGGTGAAGGTCGGGTACTCCGCGTCGAGCTTCAGCTGGACCCGCGCGGTGAGATAGGCGAAGCCTTCCAGCAGGCGCTCGACGTAGGGGTCGGCGCACTCGAAGCCGGACAGCGACAGGCGCCCGGCGATCTTCGGGAACTCCTCGGCGAACTCCGCGGCGCTTTCGCGGATGTGTTGCAATTCCTGGTTGTAGTACTCGAGCAGGCGCGGGTTCATGTACGCCTCCGCTCGCCCTGGGCGACGCGCACGTGACCGGTCTCCAGGTCCAGGTTGGTGGTCAGCAGCAGGCGCAGCGGCGCCGGTTCGGCCCAGAGATCGCCCTCGATCTCGAAGCTCAGGGCGTTGTGGTCCATCTCGCCGGGCAGCAGTTGCGCGCGCACCCGCAACGAAGAACGGATGATGCGCGGCTCGAAGGTGGCGATGGTCTCGGTGAGCAGCGCCTCGATGGCATGCACGTCGACGCTCGACGCGGTGTGCCCGGCCAGCGCCGGCAGCCCGTAGTTGAGCACCGAGTTGCCGGCCGGCATCCGTGCGGCGGGGCCGTGGTCGAACAGCGAAGTGGTGTTGAACAGCCACGCCAGGTCGCGCAGCACCGAGGCCTTCAGCTGGCTCAGGGTCAGCACCCGGCGCTCCGCGGCTTCCTTGAGGTTGCCCGGCTCGTCGTCGGTGAGGCGGTCGAGCAGCGACGGCTGCAGGCGCTCCTGGAGGGTCAGTTCGGCCATGTCAGGCGTCCGTCGGCTCGAAGTCCAGCTCACGCAGGTCGAACAGCGCGGTCTCGCCGGCATCGGTGACGAACAGCCGCTGGCCGACCGGCAGGCCGCTGTCCAGCCATTCGGTCTTGCGCCCCAGGCGCGCGGCGTCGTCGCCGTGCTCGACGGTGTCCGCGTAGCGCGCCGGCAGCAGCGCGACGGTGGCGCCGCCGTTGGCCAGGGTCAGTTCGGCCGGCAGCCAGACCAGGTCGCGCAGGTCGCTCGGCGCCTCGACCTTGAGGCTGCGCAGGTTGCTCATCGGCAACCAGGCATAGCGACCGTTGACGATTACCTCGAGCACCGGACCGAGGCGCGTGTCGGCATCCGCCAGCCAGGCGAACGGCGCCTCGCCGATCCGCCCGGGCACCGCCGGCGCGGCGTCGAAGGCCTGCTCGCGCAGGGCCTGGGCGGCCTCGCCGTGGCCTTCGGCATCCAGGCTCAGGGCCTGCAACAGCGGCGCGATCCATTCCGCCGGCTGGCCGAGGATCACCGGCGTCAGGCGCCCGGCGAACACCTCGCGGCGCAGCGCCTCGCAGTCGATGGCGGTGGAGTAGGTCTGTACCATCGGCAGCGCCGAGGCATCCAGTTCGCCGACCACCTTGAGCTGGTTCTGCGCCCGCGCCCACTGGCCCATCACGGCCAGCAGCTGGAACAGGAAGATCCGCAGGGTGGCGTTCGACGGCTGGCTGCGCACCTGTTCCTGCAAGGCTTTCAAGGCATCGTCCAGGCGCCCGGCGCGCAACAGTTCTTCGGCGATCATCGCGATACTTCCCTGTAGCCGGGAGCCCAGGCGCCCGGATGCGAATGAAGGGTCGGCCATGGCGCCCGGCGGACGCGACGGACGACCCGGTGGAATTCAGTACCTCCGGCAGGAGGTCGGGCGGACGAGGTCCGCGGCGCGCCGCGCGCGCCTTCGGCACCCGGCATGGCGGGCGCTCGCACCGGCCACGGCATGGCCTGGCCACGCCATGACCGGCAGCCGGCTCATCAGGCCTGCACGTTCTGGCGGATGTTCCAGCCGTACTTGACAGGACCGCCGTCCTTCGCGCCATCCGCCTTCTGCGGCTGGTAGTCGACCTGGACCTGGGCGAAGTTCAGGGTCACGTTCTCGGTCAGGCGATCCTCGCCACCGCTGCCGCCGGTGCTCACCGAGGACACCAGGACTTCCTTCAGGGTGATGATCAGGTACTCGACCTGGTTCTCGCCGCCGGCCTTGCGGATGGTCAGCTTCGCCTGCGGATAGTGCTTGCCGCTGGAGCAGGCCATCATCAGGTTGGGCGTGGACTTGTCGATGTACTTGGTGAACGACAGGTCCTGCACGTTGACCTTGCCGGCGCCGCCGCCACCGCCCATGTGCATCGACCCGGACTGGGACATGCCCCAGCTCCATGCCAGCACGTCGATTTCCTCGGCGTGAGTCTTGTCCTTGGACTCACCCTTGACGTCGCCGATCTTGATGAACATATCAACAGCCATCTTTCCTCCCGTGTGGCTCGCGCCACTACGCTATGCAAGCGCCCGCCACCATGGCAGGCGCTGTCGTTGAATGCCTCAGGCCTCTTTGGCCGAAGGCAGCTTGGATACCAGGCGTAGCGATACCGTCAGTCCCTCGAGCTGGTAGTGCGGGCGAAGGAAGAACTTCGAGTTGTAGTAACCCGGGTTGCCTTCGACTTCCTCCACCACCACTTCGGCCGCCGCCAGCGGGTGCTGGGCCTTGGTGGTCTCGGTGGAGTGGGCCGGGTCGCCGTCGACGTAGTTGAGGATCCAGTCCTGCAGCCAGCGCTGCATCTCGTCCTTCTCCTTGAAGGAACCGATCTTGTCGCGAACGATGCACTTCAGGTAATGGGCGAAGCGGCAGGTGGCGAACAGGTAGGGCAGGCGCGCCGCCAGGTTGGCGTTGGCGGTGGCGTCCGGATCGTCGTACTCGGCGGGTTTCTGCAGCGACTGCGCGCCGATGAAGGCGGCGAAGTCGGTGTTCTTCTTGTGCAGCAGCGGCATGAAGCCGTTCTTCGCCAGCTCCGCCTCGCGGCGGTCGGAAATGGCGATCTCGGTCGGGCACTTCATGTCCACGCCGCCGTCGTCGGTGGGGAAGGTGTGCGCCGGCAGGCCCTGCACCTCGCCGCCGGACTCGACGCCGCGGATCCGCGAGCACCAGCCGTAGAGCTTGAAGGAGCGGTTGATGTTGACCGCCATCGCGTAGGCCGAGTTGGCCCAGGCGTACTTGCTGCTGTCGGCGCCGTCGGTTTCTTCCTCGAAGGCGAACTCTTCCACCGGATCGGTCTTCGCCCCGTAGGGCAGGCGCGCCAGGAAGCGCGGCATGGTCAGGCCGATGTAGCGGGAGTCCTCGGACTCGCGCAGCGAACGCCAACCGGCGTATTCCGGGGTGGTGAATATCTTGGTCAGGTCGCGCGGGTTGGACAGTTCCTGCCAGGAACCCATGCCCATCACCGTCGGCGAGGCGGCGGAGATGAACGGCGCATGCATGGCGGCGGAGATCTTCGCCATCTCGCCGAGCAGCTCGACGTCCGGCGGCGACTGGTCGAAGTAGTAGTCGCCGACCAGGCAGCCATAGGGCTCGCCGCCGAACTGGCCGTATTCCTCTTCGTAGAGCTTCTTGAAGATCGGGCTCTGGTCCCAGGTGGTGCCCTTGAATTTCTTCAGGGTCTTGTGCAGCTCCGGCTTGGAGATGTTCAGCACACGGATCTTCAGTTGCTCGTCGGTCTCGGTGTTGTTGACCAGGTAGTGCAGGCCGCGCCAGGCGCTTTCCAGTTGCTGGAAGTCGGCGTGGTGCATGATCAGGTTGACCTGGGCGGTGAGCTTGGCGTCAAGCGCCGCGATGATCGACTCGATCGACTTGATCGCGTCGTTGGAGATCAGGCTGGTCTGCTCCAGGGCGTGCTCGGCGAGGGTCCGCACGGCGGTCTCCACCGCTTCGCGGGCGCGCTCGGTCTTGGGCTTGAACTCCTGCAGCAGCAGGCTGGCGAACTCGCTGGTCTGCTCGGTGGTGGTCTGGCCCTGGGCCAGGTTCTCGGTGCTCAATTCGGCCATGCTGGAATCCTCTTACGCCTGCGGCTCGTCGTCTTTGGGCTTCGGCGCGCTGGCCAGGGCCTGAAGCAGGGCCGGGTCCTTGATCGCCTTCATGATCATTTCCTCGGCGCCGGTCTTGCCGTCCATGTAGGTCAGCAGGTTGGCCAGCTGGGTACGCGCCTCGAGCAGCTTGTTCAGCGAATCGACCTTGCGCGCCACCGCGGCGGGGCTGAAGTCGTCCATGCTCTCGAAGGTGATGTCCAGGCTCAGGTTGCCTTCGCCGGTCAGCACGTTCGGTACGTTGAAGGCCACCCGCGGCTTCATCGCCTTCAGCCGGGCATCGAAGTTGTCCACGTCGATCTCCAGGAACTTGCGGTCGGCGACCGCCGCCTGGGGTTCGGCGGGCTTGCCGGCGAGGTCGGCCATGACGCCCATGACGAAGGGCAACTGGACCTTCTTCTCGGCACCGTACAGCTCCACGTCGTACTCGATCTGCACGCGTGGCGCCCGGTTCCTGGCGATGAACTTCTGACTGCTGGTAGTGCTTCCCATCTTGTTTCTCCCTCGCGCGACGGCGGTTGTTAGCGCCGTCGGAATCGCCCCGGCGGCTTGCAGCGTTGGCCCGGACGGCCGCTAGGCGTTACTCGCTTTCCGGGCCTCGCAGGGTTTCGAACTGGGAAATCCCATCAGGGATGAGATTCCTCACGATTTCGGCGAAGTCGGCCGTCACCAGTGTCTTGGCGCGCTTGAGCAGCACCGGCACCGGACTCGACGGCTCGTGGCGAACGTAATACTCGAGCAGGCGATCGAGCTGGCGCAGGACGTCTTCGCGGTTGGCGATCTCGCCGCTGGCTCGCGGTGCCGGCGCGGCGACGGCTGCGACAGGCGCGGCACCCACCTGCTCGTCGGCGACCGCCTCGGCACCCGGCGCCAAGGACTCGCCGGCGCCCTGCGGGCCGTACAGGTCGAACACCTGGAGGGCCTGGCGCAGCAGTTGACGAAGGGGACCGAGGTCGAGTCCCTGGGCCGAGCCGACCCGTTCGGCGACGCCGCTCTCGATGGCCAGGGCATGTTCCTGGGCGCCATCCAGGGCGCGCCGGGTGGCGGCCAGCGCATCGGCGTCGGCATCGGCGAAGGCGCCGGCGATCTGCTCGGGACTCAGGGTCTCGCTGGCGAAGCGTTGCAGCCCGGCGGCGTTCAGCGCGGCGCGCAGGTTGACCGGGCCGAACGCCCGCGAGCGCACCAGCGGGATCGCCCAGACCAGTTGCAGCAGCGGTTCGGCGACCAGGCCGGTGAGGGCGTTGATACGGAAGGTGGGGTCGTTGTCGTCATCGGCGTCGAGCAACGGATAGACGCCGTCCCAGTACTGGCCGAGCAGCTCGCGGACCAGCAGCAGGCCTTCGGCGAGCCCGTCCAGGCCGTCGAGGGCGACGTTGCTCTGCAGCAGCAGGTTGGCTACCCGCAGGTCCTTGCTACGGCCGAACAGTTCGCTGGCCAGCGCGCGTACGCGCGGCCACTCCGGCGGCTCGGCGGACAGCACGGCATCGCCCATCTGGCGCTCGGGTTGGCCCTGGGCGATGCGTTCGAGTTCGAGGAACGCGGCGTCGTACTCCAGATCGTCGCCACAGGGCGAGTCCGGGGATACGGCAGCCAGCAAAACGGGTACATCCAGCACGGTGACGATCTCCCTATCATCGAAGCCGCTGCGCGGCCCTCACCTTCGCTTGTAAGATCCACTCCGTCGGATCTTGTAGGAGCCATTGATGAATATCGGATGACTCGAAAGGTTGGCAAAATTCTTGTGGCATGCCGCAAGGCTTGTCAAGGAAGGCACAACGCCACTAGTTGCATGACACCGCAGATCGGACAAATCTTTAAAAGACGTAGGATTAGTCTTTTATAATCCGGTACCACCCGATGTGTCTTCCCGAGGCGACGAAACGCCGGAAAGCCGTCGGGCCAGCCTGGATGCGAACCGAAATCCCTCGGGCACGGGGGTGAGCGCCTGGAAGAGCCGGGCGCTGGCAATGCAAGGAGTAGCAATGCCGCTGCGATTGACCATCACCAGCTACCACAAGCTGACCCCCGGTCAGTGTTCGGAAAAGGTACTGGACCAGGGACAGCTGACCATCGGTCGGGGCCCGGACAACGACTGGGTCCTGCCGGACCCGGAGCGCCTGGTCTCCAGCCGCCACTGCACCATCCTCAACCGCGACGGGGTGTACTACCTCACCGACACCAGCACCAACGGCGTGCTGCTGGTCAATGCCGGGCACCGCCTGCGCCGCGGCAACAGCGAGCCGCTGCAGGACGGCGAGACCGTCCGCCTCGGCGAATACGACATCCTCGTTCAGCTCGGCCATGACATCGCCCTGCCCGGCAACGGCAATCCGCAGACCGATCCGTTCACCAGCTTCGACGCCCTGATGAGCCGGCAGGCCGCCGGATCGGCGCCTGCCTTCGCCGAACCGGCGCCCACCCCGCACCCCGCGGTGACGGCGCATTTCCAGGGCGGCTCGCCGCTGGACACCAAGCCCGACCTGTTCGACTTCCTCACCCCGCCGCCGCCCGGCGCGGCGCCGCGTCCGGACCATGTACCGGCCGAACAGCACGACTTCCGCCCGCCGGAACCGGTGATCCCGCCGCCCCCCGCGACCACCCCGGCGCCACCGCCCGCTGGCGGCGCACCGCTGATTCCGGCCGACTGGGACCCGTTCGCCGAACTGCTCGGCAACACGCCCGCGCCAAGCGCCACGCCCGTCGCCCAACCGCTGCCGACGGCCGAACCGACGCCGCTGGCGATGCCCTTCGCCGACCCAGGGATCACCCAACAGCCACAGCCACAGCCACAGCCACAGCCACAGCCACAGCCAGCCAGCGTGGCGGCGCCGACGCCACCGGCAAGCGCCGCCGCGACGGCCGGCGGCGACCTGCTGCAGGCGTTCCTGCGCGGCGCCGGCATGACCCAGTTGAAGGTCGACCCGGCCGGCGCCGAAGCGCAGATGGAAGCCATCGGCCGCAGCTATCGCGGCCTGGTGGAAGGACTGGTGGACGTGCTGCGCGCGCGGGCCAGCCTGAAGGGCGAGTTCCGCATGGCGCAGACCATGATCCAGCCGGTGCAGAACAACCCGCTGAAGTTCGCGCCGAACGTCGACGAAGCCATGCTGCTCCTGCTGCGCCGCGACAACCAGGCGTTCATGGCGCCGGATCGCGCGGTGGCCGACAGCTTCGAAGACCTCAAGGCGCACCAGCTGGCGGTGATGGCCGGCGTGCAGGCCGCCATCCGCCACCTGCTGGCGCGCTTCGAACCGGCCGCGCTGGAAGCCCGCTTCGGCAAGCCGGCCGGGCTTTCCGGCCTGCTGCCGGGGGCCCGCCAGGCACAGAACTGGGACAGTTTCACCGAGCTGTACGCGAAGATCCTGCGCGAGGCGGAGGACGACTTCCAGGAGCTTTTCGGCCGCGAATTCAGCCGCGCCTACGAGGAACACAGCGCTCGACTACGGCGTTCCTGACGCCAACGAACACCAGGAGAAACAACGTCAATGAGGACGACACCATGCAGAAACTGATCGTCGCGCTGTTCGGGCTGCTGCTCGCCGCCTGTTCGTCCAGCCCGCCGGAAACCCCGCCGACCCGGGTGGTGATCTGGCTCCACGCCGCACCGAACCTCAACCCGTCCGCCGCCGGCCAGGCGGCGCCGCTGCGCCTGCGGCTGTACGAGCTGAAGAAAGACACCGCGTTCAGCCGCGCCGACTACTTCGCCCTCACCGACAACGCCCAGTCGACCCTCGGCGGCGACCTGGTGGAGCAGGACGAGTTCCTCCTGCGTCCGGGCGAGGAACGGCGCATCGAACGCACGCTCGACGAGCAGACCCGCCAGCTCGGCTTCGTCGCCGCCTACCGCGACCTCGACCGCGCCACCTGGCGCCAGGTCCTCGACGTGCCGGGGCAACGCACCAGCCATCTCGACATCACGCTCGGCGCGCAGGCCATCGGCATCGTCGCGCGTCCCGCGCCCTGAACCTTCGGAGTCCCTATGTCCTGGAATAACCGCGTGGTGTGGTCCGAAGGCATGTTCCTGCGGCCACAGCATTTCCAGCAGCACGACCGCTACCTGGAAACCCTGGTGGATGGCCGCTGCCGCTCGCTCCTGGCGGGCGGCTGGGGCTTTTCCGAGCTGAAGCTGGACGATGCCCTGCTGACCCAGGGCAAGCTGGCCATCGCCAGCGCCCGCGGCGTGCTGCCGGATGGCACGCCGTTCAACATCCCCGCCGACGATCCGGCGCCGGCGCCGCTGAATGTCGAGGAAAGCCTGCGTGATGGCATCGTCTACCTCGGCCTGCCGCTGAAGCGCGTCGGCACCCGCGACACGGTAGAGGAGGGCGAGGCCCTCGGCGGCGCCCGCTACGTCAGCCAGGTGCAGGAAGTGCGCGACGACAATGCCGCCTTCGAGAGCCGCGCGCCAGTGGCCCTGGGCAGCCAGGCGTTCCGCCTGCTGACCGAGCGCGACGGCCTCGGCGAATACGCCGCGGTGGGCGTCGCGCGGGTCCGCGAGAAGCGCGCGGACCAGGCCCTGAGCCTGGACGAGGACTACCTGCCGCCGGTACTCGACATTGCCGCCGCGCCGCCCCTGGCGTCCTTCGCCAAGGAGCTGCTGGGCCTGCTCCACCAGCGCGGCGAAGCCCTCGCCGGGCGGGTGGTGGCCTCCAGCGCCGGGGGCGCCTCGGAAATCGCCGACTTCCTGCTGCTGCAACTGGTCAACCGCGCCGAGGCCCTCACCGGTCACCTGTCCCGCGTGCGCCCGCTGCACCCGCAGGAGCTGTACCGCGAACTGGTGGCCCTGGCCGGCGAGTTCTGCACCTTCACCGCCAGCCAGCGGCGTCCCGAGGAGTACCCGGTGTACAACCACGACGACCTGGCCGCCAGCTTCGCCCCGGTGATGCTCGCCCTGCGCCAGGCGCTGGCGACGGTGATCGACGCCAAGGCGATCGCCATCCCGATCGTCGAGAAGGCCTACGGCGTGCACGTCGCGATGCTCAGCGACCGCAGCCTGATCGACAACGCCAGCTTCGTCCTGGTGGTGCGCGCCGACGTCCCCGGCGAGAGCCTGCGCGGGCACTTCCCGCAGCAGGCCAAGGTCGGCTCGGTGGAGCACATCCGCGACCTGGTCAACCTGCAGCTGCCGGGTATCGGCCTGCTGCCGATGCCGGTGGCGCCGCGGCAGATCCCCTACCACGCCGGCTCCACCTATTTCGAACTGGACCGCGGCAGCGCGCATTGGAAGCAGCTGACGCACTCCGGCGGCTTCGCCTTCCACATCGCCGGCCAGTTCCCCGGGCTGAACCTGGCCTTCTGGGCCATTCGAGGATAAGCAACGATGCCTCCCATCGACGATCCCTTCGGCACCCCGGCCGGCGGCGGCAACGGAAGCCCGCCCGACGACCGCACCATGATCATGCCGCGTCCCGGCGGCCGCGCCCCGGAACCGGCCGGCGGCCCCCGCGGCGGCGATCCCTACACGCCGCCGCCGATGGCCAGCCTGGCGCCGCTGAGCGGCCGCGGCGACGGCCTCAACCCGCTGGAGCAGGCCGCCGGCCCACTGCTGGCGATGCTCACCCGCCTGCGCAACACCATCGCCCATCCGGCGCCGGCCAGCCTGCGCGCGCAACTGCTCGGCTACCTGCGCCAGTTCGAGGAGAAGGCACGCCAGGCCGGCGTGGCGCCGGACGAAGTGATGCTGGCGCGCTACGTGCTCTGCACCGCCCTCGACGAAGCGGTGCTCAGCACGCCGTGGGGCAGCACCAGCGACTGGGGCAAGCAGAGCCTGCTGATCACCCTGCACAACGAGGCCTGGGGCGGCGAGAAGGTCTTCCAGTTGCTCGAACACTGCCTGCAGAACCCGCACCAGCGCCTGCACCTGCTGGAGCTGCTGTACCTGTGCACCAGCCTCGGCTTCGAAGGCCGCTACCGGGTCATGCACGACGGCCGCAGCCAACTGGAGGCGCTGCGCGAGCGCACCGCGGCGGTGATCCGCAGCACCCGCGGCGAGTACGAGCACGAACTGTCGCCGCACTGGCGCGGCCTCAGCGTGATGCGCGATCGCCTTTCGCAATACCTGCCGCCGTGGGTCGGTATCGCCATCGGCCTGGCCCTGCTGCTGGCCCTGCTGTTCGGCCTGCGGATGAAGCTGGCCGCCGACGCCGAGCCGGTGTTCAAGCGCATCCACGCCATCGGCGAGATCCCGGTGCAGGCCATCGACCGCCCGGCGGTGCAGCCGCGGGTGATCGAACGGCCACGCCTGGCGCGCTTCCTCGCCGACGACATCAAGGCCCAGCGAGTGGCGGTGGAGGACGCCGTCGACCGCTCGGTGGTGACCATCCGCGGCGACGAGCTGTTCGCCAGCGCCAGCGCCAGCGTGCGCGACGAGTTCCAGCCGCTGCTGCTGCGCATCGCCGACGCCCTGCGCAAGGTCAAGGGCCAGGTGCTGGTCACCGGCCATAGCGACAACCGGCCGATCGCCACGCTGCGCTACCCGTCCAACTGGAAACTGTCCCAGGCCCGCGCCCAGGAGGTCGCCGACCTGCTCGGCGCGACCACCGGCGACGCCGGCCGCTTCACCGCCGAAGGGCGCAGCGACACCGAGCCGGTGGCGAGCAACGCCAGCGCCGAAGGCCGCGCACGCAACCGCCGGGTGGAAATCACCGTATTCGCGGAGGGCGCGCAATGAAAGGCTTCCTCAACTTCTTCGCGCGCTGGGTGGTGCCGGTGCTCGGCCTGCTCGCCCTGAGCCTGATCATCTGGTTCCTCGGCCCGCTGCTGCGCCTGGGCAACTACGAACCGCTGGCCTCGGCGACCAGCCGCTGGGTGCTGATCGTCCTGCTGTTCCTGGTCTGGATCGGCTTCCGCGTGCTGCGCATCGTGCAGGCCCGGCGCAACGCGGCGAAGGTCATGCAGAGTCTCGCCGAGGTCAGCGCGCCGGACGCCGCCAGCGTCGCCACCGCCGAAGAGCTGGCGACCCTCAAGCAACGCATGGACGAGGCCCTGGCCCTGCTCAAGCGGGCCAAGCTGGGCGGCAGCGAGCGGCGCAACCTGTACGAGTTGCCCTGGTACGTGATCATCGGCCCGCCCGGTTCGGGCAAGACCACCGCGCTGATGAATTCCGGCCTGGACTTCCCGCTCGCCGCACAGATGGGCGCCGGGGCGATCCGCGGGGTCGGCGGCACGCGCAACTGCGACTGGTGGTTCACCGACGAAGCGGTGCTGCTGGACACCGCCGGCCGCTATACCACCCAGGACAGCCACGCCCAGGTGGACAAGGCCGCCTGGCTGGGCTTCCTCGACCTGCTCAAGACCCAGCGCAAGCGCCGCCCCATCGATGGCGCGTTCATCGCCATCAGCCTTTCCGACCTGCTGCTGGGCAGCGACGCCGAGCGCGCCGCCCATGCCCAGGCGATCCGCGCACGCATCCAGGAGCTGTACCAGCAGCTCGGGGTGCGCTTCCCGATCTACGTGATGCTGACCAAGTTCGACCTGGTGCCGGGCTTCATGGAGTTCTTCGACAGCCTGAACCGCGAGGAACGCGCGCAGGTCTGGGGGATGACCTTCGCCCTCGACGACGGCAAGAGCGCGGAAGGCCCGCTGGCGGTGTTCGACAGCGAATTCGCCCTGCTCGAACAGCGTCTCACCGCGCGCCTGGTGGAACGCCTGCAGCAGGAGCGCGACCCGGCGCGGCGCGACCTGGTCTACGGCTTCCCGCAGCAATTCGCCGCCCTGCGCGAATGCCTCGGCGAGTTCCTCAACGGCGTGTTCAAGCCCAACCCCTACGAGGAACGCCCGCTGTTGCGCGGCCTGTATTTCACCAGCGGAACCCAGGAAGGCAGTCCGATCGACCGCCTGATCGGCAGCATGGCGCAGTCGATGAACCTCGACCGCCAGCACCTGGCGCGGCAGACCGGAACCGGGCGCAGCTACTTCATCGAGCGGCTGTTCCGCGAAGTGGCGTTCGGCGAACGCGGCCTGGTCGGCACCAACCCGAAGGTCGAGCGCCGCCGCAAGTGGCTGACCATCGGCGCGCTGAGCGCCACCGCGCTGGTGGTGCTGGCGGTGACGGCGGTATGGATCGCCAGCTACCGCGCCAACCAGAGCTACATCGCCGCGGTCGACCAGCGCGTCGACCCGCTGGCGCGCGGCATCGAGTCGCTGAGCCCGGCCCAGCGCGACGTCCTGGCCGTACTGCCACAGCTCAACGCGGTGCAGAATCTCGCCGGCGACGCGCCGAGCTGGGCCGAAGGCTACGGGCTGTACCAGGGCGACATGCTCGGCGAGGAGTCCGCCAGCGTCTACCGCAAGCTGCTGATCGCGGTGTTCGCCCCGCGCCTGGTGACCCGCATCGAGGAACAGTTGCGCTCCGGCGGCAGCAGCGATTTCCTCTACGAGGGCCTGAAGGCCTACCTGATGCTCGGCAGCCCGGACCATTACGACGCCGACTTCATCAAGGCCTGGATCAGCCTCGACTGGGAACGCAACCTGCCGCGCGACCTCTCGCCGGAACAGCGCCAGGCGCTGCACGCGCACCTCGACGCGTTGCTCGAACGACGGCCGCCGTCGGCGCGCCTGGACCAGGACCTGGTCGAGGACCTGCGCCGCCAGTTGCAGCAACTGCCGGTGGCGCAGCGGGTCTACGACCGGGTCAAGCGGCAGAGGCTGCCCAAGGACGTGCCCGACTTCCGCATCAGCGACGCCGCCGGCCGCGACGCACCGCTGGTGTTCGCGCGCAAGAGCGGCAAGCCGCTCACCGACCCGCTCAGCGGCTTCTTCACCTACCGCGGCTATCGCGAGGTGTTCCTCACCGCCAGCCTCAGCCAGGCCGGCACCATCGCCGAGGAACAGTGGGTGCTCGGGCGCGACCTGAACGATGCCGGCGATGCCGCCAACCTGGCCCTCGACGTGCGTCGCCTGTACTTCCAGGACTACCTGCGGCAATGGGACGACCTGCTCGCCGACCTCACCGTGGTGCCGATCACCAACGTCACCCAGGCCGCCGACGTGCTGCGCATTCTCTCCGGGCCGACCTCGCCGTTCCGCAAGCTGCTCGAGGCGGTGGCCCGCGAGACCGACCTGCAGAAGGGCGACCGGCTGGTCGCCGCGCAAGTGAAGAAGGCCGCCGACGGCACCGTGGACAAGCTCAAGCAGCGCCTCGGCTCGCTGGTCGGCCAGGAGGAGGAGGAGGAGGAAGGCGCCCGCGAACAGCCGCAGCAGGCCGACAGCGACCCGATCAGCGCCCACTTCGCCGAACTCAACAGCCTGGTCAGCAAGGGCGAGGGCGGCAACGAGCCGGCGCCGATCGACAGCCTGCTGGAGGACATGAACGCGCTCTACGTACAGGTCAGCGCCATGGCCGGAGCCAGCGGCGACTCGCTGCTCGGCGACGCCAAGAACCAGGTGGCCGCCGCCGCCTCGCGCGTGGCTCTCAGCGCCGAGCGCCAGCCGCCGGTGGTCCAGGGCCTGGTGAAGAACGTGGTCAACTCCACCACCAGCAGCATGATGGGCAGCGTGCGCAACCAGCTCAACGCGGCCTGGATCAGCGACGTGGTCAGCGTCTACCGGCAGTCCCTGGCCGGGCGCTACCCGATCGCCGCCGGCAGCTCGCGCGACGCCACCCTGGAAGACTTCGGCCACTTCTTCGGTGCCGGTGGGGTGATGGACAGCTACTTCCGCCAGTACCTGCAACCCTACGTCGACACCTCCGCCAGCACCTGGCGCTGGCAGCCCGGCGCGGCGCAGAAGCTCGGCATCAACCCCGGCGTGCTGCACACCTTCCAGCGCGCGGCGGCGATCCGCGACGCCTTCTTCCGCTCCGGCGGCATGCAGCCGGCGGTGCGCTTCGAACTCAAGCCGGTGACCATGGACGCGGCGATCAGCCAGTTCATCCTCGACCTCGACGGCCAGCAGCTGACCTACGACCACGGCCCCAGCCGCCCGGTGGCGATGCAGTGGCCGAGCGCCAACGGCCTCGGCGTGGTCCGCCTGACGGTGACGCCGCCGCCCAGCAGCGGCCGTTCCGGCCTGACCCTGGAGGGCCCCTGGGCCTGGTTCCGCCTGCTCGACCAGTCGGACCTGGAACGCGGCAACTCGCCGGACCGCTTCACCCTGCGGCTGCGCATCGACGGCTCCAGCATCGCCTGCGAGCTGCGCGCCAGCAGCGCCTTCAACCCCTTCAAGAGCCGGGTCGTGTCCGGCTTCAGCCTCCCGGAGCGCCTTTGAACAGCGTCGGTTTCTACGGCAAGCTGGCCGGCCGCGGCGATTTCGTCAGCCGCGGCCTGCCGAACACCTTCGTCGAACCCTGGGACGCCTGGCTGGCCAGCGGCATGCGCGCCAGCCAGGACGAACTCGGCGCGGCCTGGCTCGACGCCTACCTGACCAGCCCGCTGTGGCGCTTCGCCATCGCCCCCGGCCTGCTCGGCGGCGAAGCGGTGGCCGGGGTGGTGATGCCGAGCATCGACCGGGTCGGTCGCTATTTCCCGCTGACCGTCGCCTGCCTGCTGCCGGCGAACGCCGACCTCGGCGGGCTGGTCGGCGGCGACGACGGCTGGTTCGAGCAGGTCGAGAGCCTGCTGCTCTCCACCCTCGAACCGGAGGCCGAGGTCGAGGCCTTCGAGCAGGCGGTGGCGCAGCTCCCGGCCCCTCCCTGCGGACCGCGCATCGAACAATCGCTGATCAGCGGCAACCTGCTGCGCAGCGAAGCGGTGACCCCGGCGCAGCGCCTCGCCGCGCTGGCCCAGCATGCCTGCGACGGCGCCAGCCACTGGTGGGGACGCGGCTCGGCACGGATCTCCGCCGGCCTGATGCACTACCAGGGCCTGCCGCCGGCGCCGGCGTTCGGACGATTCCTCACCGGAGAGGGCGAGGTGATCCCGCTCTTTCCCGGCATACCCGGTTAAGGACAACTGATGGTGCCCAACTCAGTCAGCTACTACAGGTCGGCCAGCTACAGCCACGTCGGCATGGTCCGCAAGGTCAACGAAGACGCCAGTCTCGACGCCCCAGAGTCGGGACTCTGGGTGGTCGCCGACGGCATGGGCGGCCACGCCGCCGGCGACTTCGTCAGCAGCCTGATCGTCGATACCCTGCGGCGCATCCCGGCGGCCTCCTCGCTACCGGCCTACGTCGGCGCGTTGCGCACCGGCCTCGCCCAGGTCAACGAGCGGGTTCGCCAGGAGGCCGGCCTGCGTGGCGTCAGCGTGATGGGCAGCACCCTGGTACTGCTCGCCGCGCGCGGCAACCAGGCGAGCTGCCTGTGGGCCGGCGACAGCCGCCTGTACCGCCTGCGCGGCGGCGTGCTGGAAGCCATCTCGCGGGACCACAGCTACGTCCAGGAGCTGCTCGACAACGCATTGATCAGCGAGGAAGAGGCGCGCCACCATCCGCGCGCCAACGTGGTCACCCGCGCGGTCGGCGTGCACGAGCAACTGGAACTGTCGGAAGCCGCGCTGCACGTGCTGCCCGGCGACAGCTTCCTGCTCTGCAGCGACGGCCTCAACAAGACCGCCGACGACAGCGAACTGCGCGACGTGCTCAGCCACAGCGATCCCTATGCGGTGGTCCGCAGCCTGGTCCACCTGGGCCTGACCCGCGGCGCCCCGGACAACATCACGGCCCTGGTGGTCAGGGCCTTCTGAGACGGACATGGACATAGAACTTCCGGGATTCGACATCGAACGCGAGCTGGGCGAAGGCGCCATGGCCACGGTCTACCTGGCCACCCAGCGCTCGCTGCAGCGCAAGGTGGCGCTGAAGGTGATGGCCGCGGCGCTGGCCGCCGACCCGAGCTTCGCCGAACGCTTCCTGCGCGAAGGTCGGACCCTGGCGCGGCTGTCGCACCCGAACACGGTGACCATCCACGACATCGGCAACGTCGGCAGTTGCTACTACATGGCCATGGAATACCTGCCCAACGGCACGCTCAAGGAGCGCATCCAGCAGGGCCTCGATCCCGAGCAGGGCCTGGCCTACGTACGGCAGGTGGCCGCCGCGCTCGGCTACGCGCACTCCCAGGGCCTGGTGCATCGCGACGTGAAGCCGGCCAACATCCTGTTCCGCGCCGACGGCACCGCGGTGCTCTCGGACTTCGGCATCGCCAAGTCGATCGAGGACAATACCCAGTTCACCCAGGTCGGCTTCGCCGTCGGCACCCCCAGCTACATGAGCCCGGAGCAGGCCCGCGGGCAGGAGATCGACGGCCGCGCCGACCTCTACGCGCTGGGCGTGGTGCTCTACGAGATCCTCACCGGCAAGCTGCCCTACAACGGCAAGGACTCGCTCTCCACCGCCCTGGCCCACCTCACCGAGCCGCTGCCGGAACTGCCGATCGAGCAGGGCCGCTACCAGGACATCCTGCGCCAGTTGCTGGCCAAGGACCCGGCCGAGCGCTTCCCCACCGCCGGCGCGTTGATCGCCGCCCTCGACCGCCTGGCGCCGAGCGCCCTGGAAGCCACCCAGATCCGTCCGCTGGCGACGCCGCAGGGCTCGCCGCGAGCGAGCAACCCGCCGCCGGCCGAACCCGCGCCCCTGCCGCCCGCCGACCTCGGCGGCCTGCAACCGGTGTCGATCCAGTTGCCGCCGGTCACGCCCAGCGCCGGCGGCGCCACGCCGCCCCCGCCTCCGCCGTCGCAAGCGGCGAAACCGCCATCGCCCCCGCCGCCTCCGTTGCCGCCGGCGAAGCCACGTGCCGGCGGCAGCCGCACGCCGCTGATCGCCGCCGCTGCGGCCGCCGTGCTCCTGGCGATCGGCGGCGGCGCCTGGTGGCTGCTGGGCTCGGACGACGCGCCGAGCGCTGCCGATCCAGCGCCGCTGGGACAGACGCCGGCGGACAAGCCGCAGCAGCAGACCCCGGTGGCCGATGCCGAACAGGACGGCGGCGAGCGTCCGCTGCTGATGCCGGGCAAGAAGACGCTGTTCCAGCGCGTCCTGACCAAGCCCGGCGCGGCCATCTCCGCCGAGGCTGGCGGCCCGCCCCGGGCCGGCGCGGTGCCGGCCTTCTCGGTGCTCTACGTGTACGCCCGCAAGCAGGTCGGCGGCAGCCCCTGGCTGCGCGTCGGCGCCTCCAGCAACGGCGAGGGCGACGGCTGGCTGCCGGCCAGCGCGGTGAGCGACTGGAAGCAGAGCCTGGTGCTGAAGTTCACCGAACGCTCCGGCCGCGCGCCGGTGATGTTCCTCAACAGCGCCGAGCAGGTCGAACGCCTGCTCGGCGATACCCGCGCGGCGCGCGACACCCTGACCCAGGCGGTGGACCACAAGGGCGATCCGCAGGTGGTCGCGGTCGAGCCCAACGACCGGGCGATCCCCCAGGACCAGTTCTACCTGCTGCCGATCTTCGACTCGAAGGAGAGCTTCGACGCCGACGGCCAGCCGGCGCAGTTGCTGGAGGTCGCCTCGATCGACCCCGGCGGCAGCGCCACGGCACCCCAGGCGCCGGGCCAGGCCGGGCGGGGCGGCGCCAGCGGCGCGGCGAGCGACACCTTCCGCACCGGCATCGTCCTGGTGGTGGACACCTCGGTGTCGATGCAGCCCTACATCGACCGCGTGCGCGAGGTGATCGACGGCCTGCAGCGGCAGATCGGCGAGCGCGGCGACCTGGACAAGGTCAGCTTCGGCCTGGTCGGCTTCCGCAACAACACCGACAAGACCCCCGGCCTGGAATACGTCAGCAAGACCCTGGTGCCGCTGCAACCGGGCAACGACGCGCAGCGCTTCGCCGAGTTGAGCAGCCAGGTGCGCGCCACCGACGTCTCCAGCCACTCGTTCAACGAAGACGCCTTCGCCGGGATCATGCAGGCGGTCGACGAAATGGACTGGTCGCCCTACGCCGGGCGCGTGGTGCTGCTGGTCACCGACGCCGGCGCGCTGCGCAAGAACGACCCGCTCGGGCGCACCCAGATGAACGAGGCCGAGGTCCGCCAGGCGGCGCTGCGCAAGGGCGTGAAGATCTATGCCCTGCACCTGCGCACCCCGGCCGGGAAGAACAACCACGGCTACGCCGAGCAGCAGTACCGCAGCCTCACCGCCGACGCCAACCCGAAGATCGCCGACCTCTACATCCCGGTGGCCGGCGGCGAGGTGAACGCCTTCGGCAACACGGTGAAGGAGATCGGCACGGTGTTCGCCGACCTGGTCCACGACGCCGGCAACCGCAAGCCGCAGGCGCCGCGCTTCGACGCCGCGCCAAGCGTGGCGAGCAAGTCGGCGGCCATCGGCTACGCCATGCAGATGGAATTCCTCGGTCGCCGCGACCCGGTGCGCGCGCCGCAGGTCGTCACCGCCTGGACCGCCGACCGTGACCTGACCAACCCGGCGCTGCCGGCGTTCCAGGTCTGCGTGCTGCTGAGCAAGCTGCAACTCAACGAACTGCAACAGTCGCTGAAACTGATCGTCGACGCGGCCAAGCGCACCCAGACCTCGCCCAAGGACTTCTTCCAGGAAATCGCCAGCGCCAGCGCCTACATGAGCCGCGACCCGGCGCAACTGGTGAAGGGCAGCAACCTGGCGCAGAGCGGCGTGCTCGGCGAATACCTGGAAGGCCTGCCGTACCGCAGCAAGTCGCTGAACATGACCCAGGACCTCTGGCTGTCGCTGAGCGTCGCCGAACAGCAGGACTTCATCGACGAACTGGAGTCGAAGATCCGCCTCTACGAAACCTTCCACAACGACGTCGCCAACTGGGTCCGGTTCGGCGACGCCGACGCCGGCGACGCGCTGTACCGCGTGCCGCTGTCGACGCTGCCATGATCCTGCGCCTGCACGAGGTCGCCCGCAGCCACGGCGCCGGTCGCCAGCGCTACCGCCTGCGGGTGCCGGCGCTGGAATTGCGCGCGGGTCGCCAGCTGGCCATCGTCGGCCCCAGCGGCTGCGGCAAGAGCACCCTGCTCGACCTGCTGGCGCTGGCCCTGGCGCCGGACCCGGGCGGGCGCTTCGAATTCCTCGCCGGGGAACGCCCGCAGGACATCGCCGCGCTCTGGAGCGACGGCCGCCAGGACCGCTTGGCGGCGCTGCGCCGGCAGCACTGCGGCTACGTGCTGCAAAGCGGCGGATTGCTCGAGTTCCTCGATGTGCGGCGCAACATCGGACTGCCCTGCACATTGCTCGGCGCCCCGTCCGCCGAGCGCGTGCAGGCGCTGGCCGAGCGGCTGGAAATCGGCGACCAGCTGGACAAAAAACCGGCGGCGCTGTCGGTCGGCCAGCGCCAGCGGGTCGCCATCGCCCGCGCCCTGGTGCATGCGCCGCGCCTGTTGCTGGCCGACGAGCCGACCGCGGCGCTCGACCCGCTGAACGCCGAACGGGTGATGCGCCTGCTGGTGGAACAGGCCCGCGAGCGCGGCGCCTGCACCGTGGTCGCCACCCACGACGAGCGCCTGGCCCGCGCCGCCGGCCTCGAAGTCCTGGCCATCCGCTGGCAACGCGAGGCCGACGACAGCGTCGGCGCCTGCCTCGAGGACGTCGGCTGATGCGCGCCGGCCTGCTGCTCTCGCTGGCCTGGGCCGACTATCGCGGCGAGGCGCGCCTGTCGCTCTGCGCGATCTTCGCCCTGGCAGCGGTGATCACCCCGCTGCTGGTGCTGTTCGGCCTCAAGTACGGCCTGGTCAGCACCCTCACCGAGCGGCTGGAGCGCGCGCCTTCGGTGCGCGAGATCATTCCGGTCGGCGGCGCCCGCTACCGTGCCGAGGACATCGCCGCCCTGGCCGCACGCGCGGATGTCGCCTTCGCCGTGCCGCGCACCCGGCAGATCGCCGCCACCGCCGACCTCAGCGGCGGCGGCGAGACCGCCCTGAGCGTCGAGATGATTCCCAGCGCCGCCGGCGACCCGCTGCTGGCCGGCCTGCCGCAACCCGACCGGCCGACCCGCGTGGTGCTCAGCCACGGCGCCGCGGAAAAACTCGGCGCCCAGCCTGGCGAGCGCATCGTCGCGCGCATCGGCCGGCGCATGGATGGCCAGGCACAGAGCCAGCGCCTGGAGCTGGAAGTGCTCGCAGTGCTGCCACAGGAGCGTTTCGCCCGCGACGCGCTGTTCGCCCCGCTGGCCCTGCTGGAAGCCGCCGAGGACTATCGCGACGGTCGCGCGGTGGCCGCCTATGGCTGGCCGGGGAAGGCCGGTGAGGCGCCGCGCGCACGCATCTACCCGGGCTTCCGCCTGTACGCCCGCGACCTCGATGCGGTGGAAGGGCTGCGCCGGCACTTCGTCGCGAGTGGCGTGGAAGTCGCCACCCAGGCCGAGGCCATCGCCCAGGTGCGCAGCCTCAGCCGCAACCTCGGCCTGGTGTTCTGGATCGTCGCCGCGCTGGCCATCGGCGGTGCCTTCGCGGCCATCGCCGCCAGCAGCCTGGCCGCCGTCGAACGCAAGCGCCGCGCCCTGGCGGTGCTGCGTCTGCTGGGCTTCCCGACCGCCGCGCTAGTCGGCTTCGTCATGCTCCTGGCGCTGTTCAGCGCCGTCTTCGGCCTGTTCCTCGCCGGGCTGCTGTACGCCGCCACGGCCGGCGCGCTGAACCACCTGTTCGACAACCAGAGCGGCGAGTTCGTCTGCCGCCTGCTGCCCAGCCACTACCTGACGGCGCTGCTCGCCACGCTGCTGTGCAGCGTCCTGGCCGCCGCCAGCGGCGGCTGGCGCGCGGCGCGGATCGAAGCCGCAGAGGGATTACGCGATGTTTGAGAAAGCCATTCTTCCGCTCGCCCTCGGCGCCTGCCTGGCATTTGCCGCGCCGGCCTGGGCCGAAGGCGACTCGCCGGACAATCCCAAGCCGCTGGCCGACGACGTCGCCCTGCCGCTGCCGTGTGGCGGCGAGATGGTCTTCCGGCATGTCTACGTACTCGCCGAAGGCGCCCTCGACGATCGCGAGGTCAACCTCGGCTACGCCTTCAACGAAGGCGAGGCGGGCTACCAGCAGTCGTTCATCTCCGGCTACCGGCGCGACTACGTGAACGGCCAGTTCAGCCTCGCCGACCTGGCACCGGCCTGGCAGCAGAAGCTCTCCGCCAGCCTGCCGAAGCCTGCCGCCGGCACCCCGCTGAAGCCGATGCTGTACTTCATCGGCAAGTACGAGGTGACCGCCCGCCAGTACGCCGCGGTGATGAGCCAGGCGGCCGCGCTCTCCGGCCAGGGCGAGGCGCCGGCCTGCGACGTGCCGGACGGAATGGCCGCGCGGCTGCCCAAGGTCAATCTCTCGCGCTTCGACGCCGAACGCTTCGGCGCGGTGTACAGCGCCTGGCTGCTGAAGAATCACCCGGAACTGCTGCCGGTCAGCGGCCGCGGCAAGAATCCCGAGGACGGCGGCATCGGCTTCGTCCGCCTGCCCACCGAGGTCGAGTGGGAGTTCGCCGCGCGCGGCGGCCAGGCGGTCAGCCGCCAGGAACTGGAAGGCCGGCTGTTCCCGCGCAAGGTCGAGGGCAGCGACCAGGAAGGCCCGCTGGGCGACTGGGCGGTGTACAACCAGGTCGCCGGCGGCACCGGCCAGGCCGCGCGACTGTTGCCGGTAGGGATGAAGCGGCCGAACCCGCTGGGCCTGTTCGACGTGATCGGCAATGCCGCGGAGATGGTCCAGGAGTCCTTCCAACTGGTCCACGCCGGTCGCCGGCAGGGCACATATGGCGGTTTCGTGGTGAAGGGCGGGAACTATCTCGAAGGCGAGATGACTCTATTCACCGGGATGCGCCGCGAATACCCGCTGTTCGCCGCCGACGGCAGCGAACAGCGCAACGAGACCACCGGTTTCCGTGTCGCCATCGGCGCGCTGTCCGCGCCGCGCTCGCGCTATCCCGAGCTGTTCGCCCAATGGCAGAAGGAAGGCCGACTAGCGGCATTGACCGATGCCATCGATGACGCTCAAGATCCCACCAAGCAATTGGACGGAATCATTGCCGCCACCCGCGACCCGCAGATGCAGGCGCAGTTGGCCCAGATAAACGAGGAACTCAAGCGTAACGTTTCGTTGATCGCCCGGCAGCGCGAAGAGGCCGCCGGAAACCTGATACAGTCGGCGGCACTGGTCGCCGAGACGATCAACAACTACAACATACGCCTGACCAACCTCAAGAAGGACAGGGAGAAAGCCGTGGCAGCCAGGGATCAGGCGACCGCCCAGCTCTATGCCGGCGCCATCGCCAACGGGCGCAGCGCCCTCGATGGCGCATTGGCCATCTACATCGACAACCTCGCCACCGGCACCCGTTACACCGACGCGGTGATCCAGGCGCAGTTCCAGCGCATCCAGGAAGAACTCAATCGCAACCCGGTTCTGGGCAAGAGCCTGGTCAAGCGCGCGACCCTGTTCGTCAAACACGTCGGAGATTATCGCCAGCAGCACCGGGCCGAGCCGGAGGCGGTATTGAAGGAATTGCTCGCGTCCAGCGGGCGTTGAAGGAGTTCCGTCCGGCACCTCTCGGCAGCCGGGCGGTTCATCAAACCAGGAGTGAGATGCAATGAGCCAACCCAGCGAAAACCGTTTGATCACCTCGGCGCGCTACGCGCTCTGCCTGTTGACCGCCAGCGGCGTGCTGCTCAGCGGCTGCGCCAGCAGCGGCGTCGGCTCGGTCGCCCAGACCACCCGCGCGGAATACTACCCGTCCTGCTACGAGCCGGTGTCGCACCTGCGCAGCACCGATAACGCGGTGCGCAACTCGGCCATCACCGGCGCCATCACCGGCGGCCTGCTGGGCGGCCTGGCCGGCGGCCTGGCCAGCGACGAGAACCGCGGCCGCAATGCCGCCCTCGCTGCCGCAGGCGGCGCCCTGGCCGGCGGCGCGGCGGGCTACTACATGGAGAAGCAGAAGCAGATCAGCGACGACCGCGCGCGCATCGGCTCCTACGCTACCGACGTCGACCGCAGCACCGTCGAGATCAACCGTAGCGTGGCCTACGCCAAGTCGGCGCAAAGCTGCTACCAGAGCCAGTTCAAGGCCCTGCTCGACGGCCGCAAGAACAAGTCGATCAACGAAGCCGAAGGGCGCAAGCGCCTGGCCGAGATCGTCAGCGGCCTGCAGGAGACCAACGCCCTGCTGGTCGCCGCCAACGGCCGTGCCGGCGAGAACATCAACAACTACACCCAGGCCTACGAGAAAGACCTGCAGCAGGTCGGCGTACCGCGCACCGAAGTGACCAAGGTCGCCGAGGCCGAGAACCGCGCCAGCACTACGAAAGGCGGCAGCAAGCCCAAGACCGGCAGCAATCCCAAGGTGCCGAAGGAAGCGGTCGCCACCGAGCAGACCATCCGCAAGGCCCAGGACGCGCAAAGCGAAGGCAACAAGGTGGCCTCCCGGGGCCAGGGCATGATCCAGGAAGTCTGCAACAGCCCGGACATGGGCGACTGGGCACCGCCGAGCTGCGCCAAGGCCTGATCGGCCTCGTTACCAGCACGAACGCGACGGCGACCTTCGGGTCGCCGTTTCGTTGATGGGCCTGGCGCGCTGACCCGGCCGGCCTGAAGGGCGAGCGTTCGCCGGGACGGCTGCTTCCGACGTTTCCGGCTTCCCCGGCGGCAGCGATTCTTCCCGCAGGGCGGATACCGCCACCGGCACGCTCCGCCGCTACTCCGCCCTATACGAAATGCTGCGCCGCGGGGAAAACGCTAGAACAACGCCATCTGCGCCCCCGGCACGGCGAACCGGCTGCAATCCAGCCCGAAGCCCTCGCGGCGGTCCAGCCCGAGGCGCTTCATCGCCACCGCGAAACGCTGCGCCAGCAGGTCGGCGAACGGTCCCTGGCCGCGAAAGCGGTGGCCGAAGCGGCTGTCGTAGACCTCGCCGCCACGGCATTGGCGGACCAAGCTCATCACATGCTCGGCGCGTTGCGGGTAGTGCGCCGCCAGCCATTCCTCGAACAGCGGGCCGACTTCGCGCGGCAGGCGCAGGAGCATGTACGCGGCGCTGCGCGCGCCGGCGTCCCGCGCCGCCTGGAGCAGGCGCTCCAGCTCCATGTCGTTGACCATCGGGATCATCGGCGAGCAGAGCACGCCCACCGGGATGCCGTTACCGCTGAGCGTGCGGATCGCCCGCAGTCGCGCCGAGGGCGCCGCCGCGCGCGGTTCGAGAATGCGCTTCAGCTCGTCGTCGAGGGTGGTCAGGCTGATCATCACCGCCACCAGGTTCTGCTCCGCCAGTTCGCGCAGCAGGTCGAGGTCGCGAAGGATCAGCGAGCCCTTGGTGACGATGGTCAGCGGGTGACGGAAGCGCAGCAGCACCTCCAGCACCTGGCGGGTCAGGCGGCGTTCGCGTTCCAGCGGCTGGTAGGGGTCGGTATTGGCGCCCAGGTTGATCGGCGCGCAGCGATAGCCGGGCTTGCTCAGTTCCTGCTCCAGCGCGCTGGCGACGTTGCTCTTGGCGATCAACCGGGTCTCGAAATCGATCCCCGGCGAGAGGTCCCAATAGGCATGGCTGGGCCGCGCATAGCAGTAGATGCAGCCATGCTCGCAACCACGGTAGGGATTGATCGAGCGATCGAAAGGGAGGTCCGGCGACTGGTTGCGGGAGATCACCGTGCGGGCGATCTCCTCGCGCACCTCGGTGAGCTGGATCGGCGGCACGTCCTGCTCCCAGCCATCGTCGAAGGCCTCGCTGTGGGTCGGGGCGAAGCGGTTGAGGGGGTTGCTGGCGGTACCGCGACCGCGCGGGGGCAGGGGAGCGCTCATGAGGGGAACCCGGCGAAATACTGTATATGGATACAGTATCGCACCGGGCCCCGGCCCACAGCCATCGCCGCCGGTCGGCGGCGAGCGGTCAGGCGTCGGGCTTCTTCTTCAGCTTGGGATTGGGGAAGAACTGCACCGACTGCACCTTCGGGTTGGCCGGCTTCGGCGCGTTCTGGTTGACCCGCGTACCCAGCTCCTTCGGGATCGACTGGCCCTGGGCGTTGAGCGTGTCGGCGTAGCCGCAGGCCACGCATTCGCGGTGCGGCACGCCGTCCTCTTCCCACATCTGGATCTTGTCCTGTTCGCTGCACGCCGGGCAGACCGCCCCGGCGATGAAGCGCTTCCTGGTGATCGCCGGGCTCATGCGGCCTCCCCGACCAGCCCGGAGTGACGCAGCAGGGCGTCGATGGACGGCTCGCGACCGCGGAAATCGACGAACAACAGCATCGGCTCGCGGGAGCCGCCGCGGGCCAGGATCGCCTCGCGGAAGGCACGCCCGGTATCGGGGTTGAACACGCCTTCTTCCTCGAAACGCGAGAAGGCATCGGCGGACAGCACCTCGGCCCACTTGTAGCTGTAGTAACCGGCCGCGTAGCCGCCGGCGAAGATGTGCGCGAAGCTGTTGGCGAAGCGGTTGTACGCCGGCGGACGCATCACCGCCACTTCGTCGCGGATGCCCTCGAGCACCTGCAGCACGCTACGGCCGTCGCCGTGGGTGGCGTGCAGCTCGAAGTCGAAGAGGGAGAACTCCAGCTGGCGGACCATCATCATCCCGGACTGGAAGTTCTTCGCCGCCAGCATCTTCTCCAGCAGGTCCTGCGGCAGCGCCTCGCCGGTCTCGTAGTGGGCGGAGATCAGCGCCAGGCCTTCCGGCTCCCAGCACCAGTTCTCCATGAACTGGCTGGGCAGCTCGACGGCGTCCCAGGCCACCCCGTTGATCCCGGAGGCGGCGGCATGCTCGACGCGGGTCAGCAGGTGGTGCAGGCCATGGCCGAACTCGTGGAACAGGGTGGTGACCTCGTCGTGGGTCAGCAGCGCCGGCTTGCCGTTCACCGCCGGGGTGAAGTTGCACACCAGGTAGGCCACCGGGTCGATCAGCCGGCCCTGGGCGTCGCGCCGGCGGTCGCGGGCGCCGTCCATCCAGGCACCGCCGCGCTTGTTGGCGCGGGCATAGAGGTCGAAGTAGAAGCGGCCGACGTGCTCGCCGTTCTCGAGGATCTCGAACAGGCGTACGTCGGCGTGCCAGCGTTCGAAATCGTGCAGTTCGCGGATCTGGATGCCGTAGAGGCGCTCGACGATGGCGAACAGGCCGGAAAGCACCTTGTCCACCGGGAAGTAGGCCCGCAGCGCCTCCTGGGACACGCTGTAGCGCGCCTCGCGGAGTTTCTCGGCGTAGTAGCCGGCGTCCCAGCTCTGCAATTCGGCGCAGCCCTGCTCGGCGGCGTAGGCGCGCAGCTGCTCCAGGTCGCGGGCGGCGAACGGCTTGCTGCGCACCGCCAGGTCGCGGAGGAAGCTGAGCACCTGGTCGCTGGACTCGGCCATCTTGGTCGCCAGCGACAGCTCGGCGTAGTTGGCGAAGCCGAGCAGGCCGGCCAGCTCCTGGCGCAGGTCGAGGATCTCTTCCATCACCGGACCGTTGTCGTTCTGCCCGGCGTTCGGGCCCTGGTCGGAGGCGCGGGTGCAGTAGGCGGCGTATACCTCTTCGCGCAGGGCGCGGTCATCGGCATAGGTCATCACCGCGTAGTAGCTGGGGAACTCCAGGCTGATCAGCCAGCCGTCCAGGCCCTTGGCCTCGGCGGCCTGCTTCATCTGGGCCTTGGCCGAATCGGTCAGGCCGGCCAGCGCGGCTTCGTCGGTGACATGCTTGGTCCAGGCCTGGGTGGCGTCGAGCAGCTGGTTGGAGAAACGGCTACCCAGCTCGGACAGGCGCGACTGCACCTCGGCATAGCGCTTCTGCTTGTCCGCCGGCAAGTCGATGCCGGACAGGCGGAAGTCGCGCAGGGCATGTTCGAGGATGGTTTTCTGGGCCACGTCGAAGCCGGCCGCCTCGGGGCTCTTCGCCAGCGCCTCGTAGGCCTCGAACAGGGCGCGGTTCTGCCCCAGCTCGGTGGAGTAGGCCGACAGCTCCGGCAGGCAGGCCTCGTAGGCCTCGCGCAGCTCGGCGCTGTTGCACACCGCGTTGAGGTGGCTGACCGGACTCCAGGCGGCGCCCAGGCGGTCGTTGAGTTCGTCCATCGCCAGCACCAGGCCCTTCCAGGTCGGCTGCTCGCGCTGGGTTTCCAGCAGGCGGGCGATGGCGGCGCGGTTATCGGCGAGGATCCGCTCGATGGCCGGCTTCACGTGTTCCGGGCGAATGGAGGAGAAAGGCGGCAGGTCGTAGGCCTGCAGAAGGGGATTCGCGCTCACGTTGGCAACCTTGGCTAAGGAAATACCCGACCATCTTAAATACAATCGGCGGCATCCGCAGCCTGAGGAAAACTATCGTGACCATTCGTTCCTACCAGGGCAAAACGCCACTGCTCGGCGAGCGGGTCTTCGTCGATCCCTCGGCCGTGCTCGTCGGCGACATCGAGATCGGCGCCGACAGCTCGGTCTGGCCGCTGGTGGTGATCCGCGGCGACATGCACCGCATCCGCATCGGCCAGCGCAGCAGCATCCAGGACGGCAGCGTGCTGCACATCACCCACGCCGGCCCCTTCAACCCGGACGGTTTTCCGCTGAGCATCGGCGACGAAGTGACCGTCGGGCACAAGGTCCTGCTGCACGGTTGCAGCATCGGCAACCGGGTGCTGGTGGGGATGGGCTCGATCGTCATGGACGGCGCGGTGATCGAGGACGAAGTGATCCTCGGCGCCGGCAGCCTGGTGCCGCCGGGCAAGGTGCTGGAGAGCGGCTTCCTCTACGTCGGCAGCCCGGCGAAGAAGGCCCGTCCGCTGAGCGACAAGGAGCGCGGCTTCTTCGCCTACACCGCCGGCAACTACGTGAAGCTCAAGGACCTGCACATCGCCGAGGACTACCATGCGTGACGCCGCGCTGCACTACCCGAACATCCTCTTCGATCTCGACGGCACCCTCACCGACCCGCGCGAGGGCATCACCCGCTCGGTGCAGTTCGCCCTCGCCCGCCTGGGCATCGACGAGCCGGACCTGGCGCGCCTGGAACACTTCATCGGCCCCCCGCTGTTGCAGTGCTTCATGCAGACCTACGGCTTCGACGAAGCGCGCGCCTGGGAGGCGGTGAACCACTACCGCGAGCGCTTCAGGGTCACCGGTCTCTACGAGAACCGCGTGTTCGACGGCATTCCCGAGCTGCTCGAAGCCCTGGTCGGACGCGGCCACACGCTCTACGTCGCGACCAGCAAGCCCGGCGTGTTCGCCCGCGAGATCGCCCGCCACTTCGCCTTCGACCGTCACTTCAAGGCGATCTACGGCAGCGAGCTGGACGGCACGCGCACGCACAAGGACGAACTGATCCGCCATCTGCTCGACAGCGAAGGCCTGGCAGCGGAGCATTGCCTGATGATCGGCGACCGCATGCACGACCTGCTCGGCGCCAGCCGCAACGGTGTCGCCTGCATCGGCGTCGGCTACGGCTTCGGCAGCGAAGACGAACTGCGCGCGCACCAGCCGACCCATTACTGCGCCGACCTCGCCGCCCTGCGGCAGGTGTTGGAATCCCACTGACCCATGCTCCGTTTCAGACAAGGACGCCTGACATGACCGACAATCCCTTCGCCACCCCCACCGCCCCGGTGCAGCCGCCGGCCAGAGAGGTGCCCGCCACCACCCAGCCCTATGCGTTCATCGCGGTGCTGGCGCTGGTCACCTGCCTGTCCTTCGCCGTGAGCCTGGGCATCCAGTGGTACAACGACATCGGCGAGATCCGCCAGCGTTTCTCCGAGCACCTGCAACTGATGGCGCCGCACTGGTTCACCGGCCTGGTGTTCTACGCGGCGGCCAACCTGCTGGTGCTGCATGCCTACCGCGAGAAGCGGCAGCTCGTCGAGTTCCGCCCGCTGGCGCTGCTGCTGATCGGCTACGGCCTACTCAACCTGGTCTGCGGCATGCTCGCCGGGATCGGCCTGGCACCGCTGACGCTGCCGTTCTACCAGTGGGTGACGGCGCAATCCAGCTACGGCGTCTGGCTGATGGCGTTCAACGAAGCGATGAGCTGGGTCTACCTGCTCCTGGGCAGCCTGCTGCCGTTGGGGCTGGTGCTGCTCGGCAGCCGGGTGAACTCGCCGCGCCTGGCCGAAGGGGAAGAAGCCCGCGTCGCTGCCTGGCAGGTCGCCCTGGGCGCCGCGCTGTGTTTCGCCACGCTGTGTTTCAAGCTGATGCAGTTCCTTCCCTACGCCCTGCTGCGCTACGACGAGCCTTGGCTATACGGCCTGTACCTGAGCGGCGTGGCGTTGCCCGCGGCGCTGCTCTTCGGCGCCGTCTGCACGCGCCTGCCGGCGCGCCTGCAGCGCTTCGCCGCCGGTCGCGCGCTGCTGCTCGCGGTGGTCGCCATGCTGCTCTGGAGCGTGGCGCTGCTGGCGGTCGGCGGGGGGCTGGCGCTGCTGATGATCCTCGGCCTGGCGCCCGCTGGCATCGGCTATACGCTGCTGGTGGCGCTGCTCGGCGTCGGCCTGTTGGCGCTGCTCTGGCCGATCGGCCGGCTGGCCACGCGCTGGTGCTACGCCGACCAGCTCGCCGCCTGAGCAGGCGTCAGGGCGCTGCGACGGCCAGCCGCTGCAACGCCGCCTGGCGCTCTGCCAGGGGGAGCTGGCCAAGGGCACGGACCCGCGCATAGAACGCCGGCCAGTTGCCGCCGACCTGGCGGAACAGCGCGGCGAACGCCGCCACCCATTGGTCGTAGAGGCCGAAGGGAAGCAGCTTGGCATTGTTGAACGGCGCGTCGATCCAGGCCTTGAACGGCGACTCGCCACCCCATTCGCGCTGGCTCAGCGCCGCATATTCGCGGCGCAGGCGCTGGAATTCGGCAGCCTTGCCGGCACGCTTGGCGGCATCGTCCAACGGCCCGGCATAGAGTGCTTCCAGGCGCGCACGACTGGCCAGGACCAGCGCGGTGAACTGCTCGCGGCGCTTCTCCTCGCGGCCGTCCGCCGGCGGCAGTCCACGATACTCGCGCCACTGGCGGGTGCCTTCCTGTTCGACGAAGGTGGCGAAGGATTCGTTGAAGGCGGTGTCGTCGCGCAGGTAGAACTTCTGGTGCGCCAGTTCGTGGAAGATCAAGGTCGCCAGCCGTTCGTCGTCCCAGCGCAGCATGCTGCTGAGGATCGGATCGTCGAACCAGCCGAGGGTCGAGTAGGCCTGCACCCCGCCGACGTAGACGTCGTCGCCGAGCGCCCGCTGGCGCGCCGCCTCGGCGCGCGCGGCGGCCTCGCTGTAGTAGCCGCGGTAGGCCACGCAGCCGGCGATGGGGAAGCAATGGGTGACCGGCTGCAGCGACAGCTCCGGGGTGGCGAACACGTTCCATACCACGTAGGGCCGGCCGATATCGGCGTACAGGCGATAGCTGCGGTTGTCCGGCAGGCCGAGGCGTTCGCTGGCGAATTGCCGGGCCTTTTCCGCCTTCGCCAGGCGTTCGCGCAAGCGCGCGTCGCGCTGCGGGTCGGCGATCACCGCGGCGGCCGGCTCGCGGGCGCGCAGCAGGGCGAACTGGCCGCTGGCCAGTTGCCCGTAGTAGGAGACGGTCGAGCAACCGCTCAGCGCCAACAGCGCCAGGCAGGGAACCCAACGGGGCAGTCGAAGGTCAGCAAGCGGATGGCGAAGGCGGCGTGGCATGGGCGGAACATAGCACAGCACGCGGACCGCCCGCCGCCCTACCAGCACCGGTCCGCGATCCGGCGAGGCGGAGGAACGCAAGGCGTTTTTCCAAGGCGCGACGGATGGCGGCCGGGTTAAAGGAGCTTCGGAGTCTTCTATGCGTACGCTGCTGCTTGCCGGTGGCCTGCTCGTCCTGAGCGGCTGCTCACTGCTGATGCCCACCCCCGACCCGAACCGCGCCTGGGTCGACCTCGATACCCAGCCCGACGCCGATCTCGCCGCCGTGGAAGTCGACGACAAGAGCTGGGACCGCACGCGCTACTTCGAGGTCGATCCCGGCACCCGCGAACTCACGGTGCGCTACCAGTTCACCGTCGACCCGACCAACATCGGCCCCGTGGACAGCCCGCTCTGGCGCGATTGCCAGCTCAACCTCAAGTTCAAGGACTTCAGCGCCGGCCAGCGCTACCGCCTGGAGGCCGGGCACATCGGCTTCCGTCCCTGGGCGAAGCTCTACGACCAGGACAACAGGGAACTGGCGCGCGGCCGCGAGGGGCGCTGCGCGAAGGTCTGAACGGCGCAAGGCGAGGGCGCTATGCTAGGAGCTGAACGCCCTCCGGAGCCCGCCCCATGCGTCCACTCACCCGTCTCGTCCCGCTCGCGCTGCTGCTCCTCGCCGGCTGCGCCGGACCGCTGCCGCAGCCGGACCCGCAGATGGCCTGGGTCGAGCTGCGCAGCGCGCCGGCCAATACCCTGCTGGCCGAGCGCCTGGACGGCGAGCGGTTGAGCGACGGGCGCTACTTCCAGGTCACCCCGGGACGCCATGTGCTGGAGGTGCGCTTCCAGTACGAACTCTATGGCGGTTCCGGCGGCGGGGGCGGCGGCTTCGGCGAGCCGGTGCAGATCAACTGCTACCAGCAGGTGGTCTATGACGGCTTCGAGGCGGGCCGGCGCTATCGCCTGGAGGTGCGCCCGCAATTGCGCAGGGCGCTGGCGCTACTGAGCGACGAGCGTGGCGAGGTGGTCGCCCGTTCGAACTTCCAGACCAGCCGCTGCCCGCCGTACTGAAACGCAGCGGCTCAGTCGTCGTTCTTCTGGTAGATGATCTTCTTGGTGCCGTTCTCGCAACTGCCGACCACCATGTTCGGGTCGCTGACTTCGTCGTTGCGCACGATCTCCAGGGTGTAGGAGGTCACCCCGGCCGACTGGATCTTGGTCTCGATCTCCGCCTTGAGTTCCTCGCACGGCTTCGGCGCGGCCAGCGCCGTGGCGCTGAACAGCAAGGCGACAATCCCCAGCCCGATGGTTTTCATGACCCGTCACTCCTCGTCGATGCCTGGCAGCCGAGTGCTGCGCAGCGCATCCTGCCGCATTCGACTGCGGCAGGCCAGGGCCAGTTCGCCGGGCTGGGGAAGCGTTCCGCTCAGCCGTCGAGGCTGGCGTCCAGGCTGATCTTCGCGTTGAGCACCTTGGATACCGGGCAACCGGCCTTGGCCTTGTTGGCGATCTGCTCGAAGGTCTGCGCGTCCGCCCCCGGCACGCGCGCCCTGAGCACCAGGTGCACGGCAGTGATGGCGAAACCGTCGGACTGCTTGTCGAGGGTGACCTCGGCGCGGGTCTCGATACGTTCGGCGGTCAGGCCGGCCTCACCGAGCATCATCGACAGGGCCATGCTGAAGCAGCCGGCGTGGGCCGCGCCGATCAGCTCTTCCGGGTTGGTTCCCGGTGCGCCCTCGAAGCGGGTATTGAAGCCATAGGGGTTGTCCTTGAGCGCGCCGCTTTCGGTGGAAAGGGTGCCCTTGCCGTCTTTCAGGCCGCCTTGCCAGACCGCCGATGCCGTCTTCTTCATGTCGACTCCTCCGGAGCTGTGGATGGACATCCGCTCGCGTCGGCGAGCGGGCATGTCTACATGGGAGGACGACGCAGCCGGACAAGTTCAGTCCGCTTGCGCGGCGGCGGGATTCAGGCGCAACCGTCGATGCGGCAGAGCGGCGCCGCGGCCCCGCCCAAGGCACCGCTGCCGCCGGCAAGGCGCAGCTGCGTTTCGAGGAAAGCCCGCCAGTCGTCCGGCTGGCCGAGGTAGCGCCCGGTGTCGAGCACCTGCAGGCGGCCGTCGCGCTCCAGGGCGAAGGTCGGGAAGCCAGCGGCGCCGAGACGGTTCATCAGCCGCCGACTGTCGGCGAAGTGCGCGCGCAGCGGCTCGCCGGAGCAGGCGTCGAACGCCTCGGCGAAGCCCTCGCCAAGCCCCAGTTCGGCACCCAGCTCGAGCAGCACCGGACGCTCGGCGATACGCCGGCCCTCGACGTAGTGGGCACGCTGGATCCGCGCCAGCATCGCCGCGCCGAGGCCGTCGAGCGCTTCGGCGGCAAGCACGGCGGCGGTCGGCGGGGCCGAGTCGAATACCGCGCTGGTGTCGCGCAGCAGACCGTCGAAGTAGTCCTTGCCGAACGGCTGGCCGGTCAGTTGGGCGATCCGCAGGTCATGGGGCATCACGTAGTGGCGCAGACCGGCGCCGACCGGCTGGCGGTTGGCATCGGTCATCATGCCGCCGCCATGCAGGCGTACGTCCAGACCCGTCACCTCGCGGGCGGCGGCGAGCAGCGGCGAGGCGCCGTAGCACCAGCCGCAGAGCGGATCGTAGAGGTAATGCAGGGTGAGGTCGTTCATCTCGGTCTCCACGAGACGCCCCGCAGGGGACGCCTCGATCAGCGGCTATCGGCGGGCGCGGCTCAGGGCCACTGCATCTCGCCCTTGAGCACCTTGGCGCTCAGCTCCAGGCCTTCCTCGCCCGGCAGGTTCGGGTAGCGGCGCTTCATCGCCTCGACCAGCGCGGCGGAATCCCTGGCCTTGGGCAGTTCGGCTTCCAGGGCCTTCAGGTAGTCACGGGTGAAGCGCACGCCGTCCAGGCCCTTCGGCTCCTCGCCGGTGAAATGGCCGGGCACCACGCGCCGCGGTTGCAGCGCCTCGATCCGGTCGAGCATCGCCACCCAGGCCTGGCGCGAGGCCTGGGTCTGGGTATCGGCGGTCCAGACGTGCGAACCGGATTCCACCAGCACGCCACCAACCACCGTCTTCAGCGACGGAATCCACAGCACCGTGCGGTCCGGGCTCGGCCCCTTCAGGTCGACCACCTTCAGGGCATGGCCTTCCAGCTTCAACTGGTCGCCCTTCAGCGGCTCCGGCACCACCAGCGACGTCGGCGCGTTGTCCTTGAGGATCGGCCCCCAGTAGGCCAGCTTGGCGTCCTTGGTCGCCTGGATGTGTGCGACGGTCTGCGCCGTCGCGAGGATCTTCGCCTCGGGGAAGGCGGCCTTCAGCACGTCGAGGCCGAAGTAGAAGTCCGGGTCGCCGTGGCTGATGTAGATAGTGCTGAGGGTCTTGCCGCTGGCCTGGATACGCTTGACCAGTTGCTCGGCGTCGGCGCGGGAGAACTGCGCGTCGATCAGCATCGCCTCGCGCTGGCCCACCAGCAGTTCCGAGGACACGGCGAAGATCGCCTTCTCGCCGGGGTTGTAGACCTCCAGCCGCAGCGGTTCGGCGCTGGCGGCGAAGACGCCGGCGGCACCCAGCAGGGCGGCGGCGGCGAACAGGGAACGAAGCAATCCATGGCGCGACATGAGCGGTTCTCCAGGCAGTGGGATCAGAGGCTTGCCATGTTAGTTGCTTGAAAGCGCGCAAAAAGCCCCGCAATAATCACAGCTTTGTTGCATGGATCGAGCGAATCATGGACCGCCTGACCGCCACCCGCGTCTTCGTCGAGGTCATCGACAGCGGCAGCCAGACCGCCGCCGCCGAGCGTCTGGACATGTCCCGGGCGATGGTCTCGCGCTACCTCGCCGAGTTGGAGGAGTGGGTCGGCGCACGCCTGCTGCACCGCAGCACCCGCCGCCTGAGCCTGACCGACGCCGGCGCGGAGCTGTTGCCGCAGTGCCGCGAGATGCTCGCCGTGGCCGACGCCATGCAGGCCACTGGCCAGACCCGCCGCGACAGCCCGCGCGGCACCCTGCGCATCACCAGCAGCCTGTCCTTCGCCCAGGCCTGGCTGACCCGTGCCGCCGCCGCCTTCGTCGAGCGCTACCCGGGCACCGCCATCGACCTGCAGGTCAACAGCCAGGTGGTCAACCTGGTGGAGGAGCGCATCGACCTGGCCCTGCGCATCGCCAACCAGCTCGACCCCAACCTGATCGCCCGCCGCCTCGGCGAATGCCGCTCGGTGATCTGCGCCGCGCCGGACTACCTGCGCCGCCACGGCACTCCGCGACGCCCGGAGGACCTGGCGCTGCACAACTGCCTGACCTACTCCTACTTCGGCCGCAGTCTCTGGCAGTTCGAGCGCGACGGCGAGCCGACCAGCGTGCCGGTGGGTGGCAGTCTCAGCGCCAACGAATCCACCGTGCTGCTGGAGGCCGCCGCCGCCGGTGCCGGGATCAGCCAGCAGCCGCTGTACTCGGCAGCCCCGCTGATCCGTAGCGGACGCCTGGTGGCGCTGCTGCCGGAGTGGTCGCCGCAGGTGCTCGGCATCCACGCGGTGTACGCCTCGCGCCGGCAGATGCCGCCGGCGCTGCGGGCGCTGCTGGACTTCCTGGTCGAACGGATGGCGGCCGATCCGCACTGGGACGAGGCGGGCCCCCTGGCGCTGGCGTGAAAGCCGGGTAGACTGCTGGACGCGCCGCCTTCGACGCACCTTTATCCCCTGTCTGGAGCACGTCCATGTCCCTGTCGATCTACCAGGCTTCGATCCCGACCTTCCTGCGCACTCTCGGCAACCTCTCGGCGATCCTGAAGAAAGCCGCCGCCCACGCCGAAGCGAAGAACATCGATCCGCGCATCTTCATCGACGCCCGGCTGGCGCCGGACATGTTCCCCCTGGCGCGCCAGGTACAGATCGCCAGCGACGCCGCCAAGGGCGCCGGCGCGCGGCTGGCCGGGCTGGAAGTGCCGAGCTACGCGGATACGGAAACCACCTTCGACGAACTCCAGGCACGCATCGCCCGCACCGTCGAGTTCCTCGAGGGCATCCGCGAGGAACAACTGGACGGCGCCGAAGAGCGCAACGTGACCCTCAAGGTGCGCGGCCAGGAGATCAGCTTCAACGGCCGCGACTTCCTCTTCGGCTTCGCCCTGCCCAACTTCTTCTTCCACGTCACCACCGCCTACGCCATCCTCCGCCACAACGGCGTCGAACTGGGCAAGATGGACTTCCTCGGCGGCGCCTGAGGTTCCCGCGCCGGGATGGCACGCACAAGGACCATGGAATGGATCGGAAAACCCTCGACGACACCAGCAAGTTCCTCAGCTATGTCCTTCGCCACCAGCCCGAGGCCATCGGCCTGACGCTGGACGGCGAAGGCTGGGCCGACATCGACGCCCTGATCGCCGGCGCGGCGCGGGACGGCCGCGCCCTCGACCGCGTGCTGCTCGGCGCGGTGGTCGAGAACAACGACAAAAAGCGCTTCGCCCTCTCCGCCGATGGCCAGCGCATCCGCGCCGTGCAAGGCCACTCGCATGCCGCGGTGGCCATCGCCTACGCCCCCGCGGTCCCGCCCGCAGTGCTCTACCACGGCACCGCCAGCCGCTTCCTCGACTCCATCCGCGAGCGCGGCCTGGTTCCCGGCAGCCGCCACCACGTCCATCTCTCCGCCCGCCGCGCCACCGCCCTGGAAGTCGGCCGCCGCTACGGCAGCCCGGTTCTGCTGGAAATCGACGCGCGCGACATGCACCTGGCCGGGCACCTATTCCACCAGGCGGAGAACGGCGTCTGGCTGACCGAGCGGGTACCCGTGCGGTTCATCCGCGAGGCTTGAGAAGGCGTTCTACGGACTAACCAATGCCCAAGCGGGCGACCATTCGCTCGAAAGCGTCGCTGTCCGGCAGGTTGTAAGCGTCGAATGGTCTGTGCCAGTAGAACATCCAGTCTTCCAGGTCCTGAACGCTCGCTTCACGAGTCACGAGGGCGACCATGATGTCGACGAAGTCCTGAGCGGGCCCCGTCAGCTCTATGCCATTGAGCAGGAGGAAAACCGTAGCGGCCGCCGCCGCCGTGCGTTTGTTGCCATTGGCAAAGCAGTGGTTCATTGCCAAGCTTTCCGCAAAGACCGCAGCCAGCGTGATGATATCGTCGGTTCGAGCATAGTAACGATGGTTGGCTGGCCGTTGCTGTGCGGACTCCAACTCGTTCGGTTTGAGGACGCCTATCGGCTCGTCCGGAGTCTGGGCCAGGATGAGCAACTCATTGAGGCGAACGAGATCTGCAACGGAGAGATAGCGTATCCCTTGCTGGTCTTGCGACATGCTTAAACCTTGGCCAGCTCTTCGAAGGTTTTTTCGTAGCGTTCGAAGGCCAGGGCAAAGGCGTTCTCGACCTGCTTCTGATGTTCTCCCAAGGCCGGGCGCGCGCGCACGACCTCATCGCGAGGACGGGGAGGAATGACGAGTTTCTTCGATTTGCGCAGCGATCGCGACATATGTACCTCCAAGGATCCACTTCCCGGACCTGCCTGCCCCGGGCAGGGGACGAATATTCAGTGTTCAAGCATATACCAGTGCAGGCAGGGAACAGATGTCCTCTCGAAACCGGAAGCACTGGCAAGGCGCACCGCAACATGGCCTAGCAGCCTGCAGACCAGCCTCGAACGTTGATGGCCCGCTGCCGCCTAGCAGAAGCGGCAGTGGAGCAGGCGGTGAAAGCCGGCTTGACTGAGGAAAGATACCGACAAGCGCAGGACGCCCGATGGACCTTCGCCCCAGCCACGTGCATGTGTTCCCACCCAGCCGCGACCTCCCGGCCGCAACCAGTCCGCACCGCGAAACCCTGCTGCGCAGCGGCTGCGCCTGGAACGGCTCGCTCTACCTCGGCTATCCCCTCGGCCAGCCACAGCTCACCGTGCAGCGCCTGAGCCTGGCCGCCCACGAACGCCTGGACTGGCAGGTCCATCCGATGCCCAGCGCGCTCTACGTGCTCAAGGGCGAACTGCGCCTGGAGACCCGCGACGGTGCCCAGAGCACCCGGGTGCTGGAAGGCGAGGCGGCGGGCTGCCTGATGAACATCATCCATCGCCTCATAGCCGGGGCCGAACCGGTGGAAGCCCTGCTGTTCCATGCCGGCGTGGAAGGCATGCCGGTGGGGCTCGGCGAACGCGGCGAAATGCCCGACGCCTGAAGACGCCGGCGGGCCGGACAGCAGCCCGAACCCGCCACGCCCCGCGTCACGCTCAGGCGGAGAGCCCGTACAACCTGAGCCAGCCTTCCAGCGCCAGCGCGGTCTCCAGGTTGTGGCGGCTCACCTGGGTGTTGAAGTACCCCTCCGGATGCTCCAGTTCGGCGGCCAGGAACTCTCGCGAAACGATGCCGAACACCGGGTTCGCCGCGTCCTCCAGCAAGCGCCGCACGCTCCCGCGCAGGAAACGCTCGTAGCCGAGGTTGGCAGAAGTCGGATAAGGGCTCTTGCGGCGCTTGAGCACGGCTTCCGGGACATAGTCGGCGCAGGCCCGCTTGAGCAGCCACTTCTCCTCGCCGTCCCGGCTCTTGATCGACCAGGGCACGTTGTAGACGTACTCCACCAGCTCATGGTCGGTGTAGGGCACCCGCACCTCCAGGCCGTTGCACATGCTCAGGCGATCCTTGCGTTCGAGCAGCAGCACCATCCAGCGCTTCAGATGCAGGTGGCTGAACTCGCGCATCCGCCGCTCCTCCGGGCTGTCGCCGGCCAGGTGTTCGACCTGGCGCAGCCCATCGTCGTAGCTGGCCTGCTGGTACTGGAGGAGATCGCAGCGGCGGTTGAAACCGGCGTCGATGAAGCCGGCCGGCAAATGCACCCTGGAGGCCCAGGGGAAGCGCGCCGCACCCACCGCCTGCGGATCGCGGAACCAGCCGTAGCCACCGAACAGCTCGTCGGCGCCTTCACCAGAGATGGCCACCGTGGAATGCCGGCGGATCTCGCCGAACATCAGGTGCAGCGAGGTATCCATGTCGCCGAAGGTGAAAGGTACGTCCTTGGCCCGGAATACCTCTTCGCGCGCTCGTTCGCAGACCAGTTCGGCATTGTCGATGAGCACGGTGCGATGACGGCTGCCGATGTACTGCGCGGCCAGCAGGGCGAACGGCTGGTCCTGGTCGGGACGCAGGTCGTCGCTGCGGAACTGCTCGGCCTGACCGACGAAGTCCACCGAGAATGAATTGATGTCGCCGCCGTGCTCCGCCTTCGCGATGCGCTGGGCGATGCCGGTCAGGGCGGTCGAATCGAGCCCACCCGATAGCAGCGAACACACCGGAACGTCGGCGTGCAATTGCGACCCCAGGGCGCGGGTGACCAGTTCGCGGGTGCGCTGCACGGTGCTCTGCAGGTCGTCGGCATGCTCCTGGCGGCGCACCTCCCAGTAGCGGCGTAACTTCGCCTGGGAATTGGGACGCCAGGACAGCAGGTGGCCGGGCAGCAGTTCCTGGACCTCGCGGAACGGCGTCTGCGAAGTGCCCCGGGACAGCGTCAGGAGGTCGGCCAGGCCGACCGCGTCGAGCCTGGCGGCGAATTCCGGATGCGCCAGGATGGACTTGATCTCCGAGCCGAACAGCAGTCCCTCGCGGTGCCGCGCGTAATACAGCGGCTTGATGCCCAAGCGGTCGCGCACCAGCAGCAGGTGGCCGTCGCGGCCATCGAAGACGGCGAAGGCGAACATCCCGGTCAGGTACTCGCAACAACGCTCGCCCCATTGCAGATAGGCGTGCAGGACCACCTCGGTATCGCTGCGGGTGCGGAACTCGTGTCCGGCCCGGCGCAACCGCTCGCGCAGGGCATCGTGGTTGTACACCTCGCCGGTGTAGACGAGGGTGACCTCCTGGCCGGTGGGAAAGCGATAGGACATCGGCTGCACGCCGCCGCTGAGGTCGATGACCGCCAGCCGCCGGTGACCCAGCAGGGCGTTGCGGTGCTTCCAGATGCCCTCGGCATCCGGCCCGCGCAAGGCGAGCGTATCGGTCATGGCGAAAATCGCCGGAAATTCGTCGTCGAGCTTGCGCGTGTAATCCACCCAACCCGCGAGACCGCACATAGGGAAACTCCTCTAATTGATGTTTTATCGGGAAATTCATCCAGAGAACATGCTGAAAACATCCGTGCGGCCGGCCAGATTGCCGGCGTACGAATGCTTCGCCCAAGGCGGTCGATGTATGAACTTTTCGAGGACCTGAAGATAAGCAGTTTCGGCAGGCCTGCGCCCAAGGAAGGCCAATGATAGAACAGGAAAAAACGTGGCCGAGTTAATTAATATCTATCTAAATCTGGTAGCTGTTTTTAAAAAAACAAAGGAAAAACAATAATCTACAAAATTAATGAAACATCCTGAAACATCATTACGCGGCCTCTACAACCAGATATTACAGGGTCGTTCCCGGCTCTTTCCAAAGACTTAGAAAGCTAATCCAATTAAACTTATAATTGCTTTACGGCAATCATATGGATAGCCAACTAAGCAAATGACTACAACAAACTCAGATCGTACAACTATTGAATATAAGAGTTGTCCACCGACGCTGATTTCGTGGCAACGTTCGACGCGACGATGGACGAGCGGGAAAAGTAGGGCGGCGCGGGGAATGGAGAATTAAAGCAGGCAACTTCGAGCGATCCATCCGGAAGCGGGCCCGCTGCACCGGGCCCGCCAGACGACCTACCTCAAGGGCATTCGCAGGTCGACGGACCGAACACCGGCCCGCTGCACGGGTCCTCGGATGGGCCGAAAACCGGGCACGCGGCCTGGGCGGTAAGAGAGAAGCTACAGAGCAGGAACACAGCCAACAGTACTTTCTTCATTTGCAACCTCCTGGTTGGTAATCGAACGCTCCCTGTCCCTGGTCGAGGGTACAGTCGGTCATCACGGGCACTCGCAGACGGTCGGTCCCAGCACCGGGCCCGCGCAGGGATCTTCCCCCGGCCCGAGCACCGCGCAGTCCGCCTGCGCCGTGAGCGAGAACATCCACAGCAGCAGCGAAGCCGCCAGCATCTTCCTTTTCATCTGACCTCCTTGGTCGAAACAGCGATCAACGATCCGTGTCCTTCTCCGAAAACAAGGGCATTTGCCTGCAGAAGGACCGAACGCCCGTCCGCTCGCGGCGCACCGCAAGACTCGCCGGCGAGCCGCCGGACCCCGGAGAGCAAAGACCAGCCCGAGCGAACGCGCCAGTGCGGTGGATTGCCGCAGCGCCAGCGAAAGTACCGGGGCAGGGGGCTTCGGCACCGGTTCGCCATCAACTTTTCCTATCCCCGGCGGCCACATAAATTCGTTGGACGCCTCGCTCCGGCGCCTCCAAGAATGCCGCACGGGTGCGAAGTCCGGCCGTGCACCCACCGACGCCCCACAACAGCAAGAACAACGATCGGTGCATCCATGGCAAAGGACCTGACTTCCCCAGACGCCTCCGCGTCGTCCCGCAACCCTCCCTCCGCGCGCCTCCGTCTACCGGCGACACGCGCCCCCTAGCACCGCCCTCCCGTCCGCCACCGCAGCAACCCGCGACGCACCTTGCGTCGGCGCCGGCCCCCGCGCCGCCGGCGGGCGCCGCTCGCCCGCGCTCCGCCCGCCGCACCGATCGACCCATGAACCGAACAAGAACAGGAGTCCACCCGATGCGCTACGCCCCTCACGCAAGCCGATACTCCCTCTTCGCCCTGGCCGTCTCGGCGGCCCTGCTGCCCGGCGCCGGCTGGGCCGCCAACGGCGACCTCGCCGGCGCCCGCAAGCCGCCCAGCGTTGCCTGTTCCTGGAACCGCGAGGCAGCGTTGTCCTACGAGGAGCGCCGGCTCGACACGCCGCTGCCATTCAGCGGCGCCAACGTCGTCACCCACGACCAGACGCCGCTGGCCGAGCGCATCGTCAAGGGCGCCGGCTTCGACGGCTTCGAACCGGCCTTCGCCAAGCGCCTGTGCGCCGCCGACGGCCGCACCCCGGTCACCAGCTACGCCAAGGCACTGAAGCTGGTCACCGAAGAGGGCCGCGCGCTGTGGCGCGCCGCCGTCGACCGGGCCCAGGGGCGCCGTGCCATTCCCGCCGGCGCGCTGCCGGCCAGCGATGACCGCATGCTCTACTGGACGCGCCTCTACATGACCCGCACCCTGCGCCAGTGGGCGCCATCCTTCCACCTCGGCAAGGCCCAGGCCCAGGCGCTGCAATGGCGCTTCGAACGCGCCTCGCGCGGACAGCTGGACATCGACCTGCCGCGCCGCTACGCCGCCGACGGCTCGCGCTACCGGCGGATGATCATCAGCGGCTTCGACGTCTTCACCCTGGGCACTCCCGGGACAGCGAACACCGGCCTGCGCAACGGCAACCCCTCGGGCGCCACCGCCCTTGCGCTGGACGGCCGCGAGTTCAGGCTGGCCGACGGCAGCCTGCTGCGTATCGAGGCCTACCTGTTGCCGGTCAGCTACGACCCGTTCAACCGCGGCATGCAGGAAGACACCCTGGGCCCCTGGTTCCGCCCCGGCCCGCGCCGGGTCGACGCCTCCATAACCATCAGCCAGGGCGGCGCCAACCAGTTCTGGCTGGAGGCCTGGAACGGCCGCTTCCACGGCTCCTCCGCCGGCAACGACGGCATCGTCTACTGCCCCGCCGACAGCGCTTTGCCCAACTACGTGCTTCCCCTGGGCAGCGTGACCAATCCCGGCACCGCACCGATTTCCCTGCGGGGCTCCGGCTGCAATATCAACCCGCCGCGCCGCTGGCTCGGCTACGACAGCGCCAGCCGCTGGCGGCAGAACCTGCCGGCGCAGTTCTCCAAGGCCTCGCTGCCGGTCCGCCAGTTGCTCGCCGCCGATACCTGGCGCGGCATCGAGCGGCCGCCGGGCGCTACCAGCCAGGCCGCGGAAGGCTTCGACGTCACCTGGCACACCAACTACGACTTCTTCCCCGATTGCGCCAACCCGCGCACCGAAAACGTGCCGACCAACGGGGTGATGAACGCCATGCCCGATCCCTCCCTGGTGCTCCCGCCGAACCGACGGATCTGCGCGCGCAACGGCGGTGGCGGCGACTACCTGTCCAACGAGAGCGCCTACCGCAACACGGTGCTGCGCGACGCGTTCCGCCTGGAGATTCCCGCCGGGCACATCCATGTCCCGGTGATGAACAACTACTACACCGGCGTACCGGCGAGCGGCGGCGGCGCGCGCAACGACAACGCCATCAGCGACGCCCGCTACGAGGCCTACCGCAGCGCCATCGTGGCGCAGACCCGGGCGCTGCTGGTGGGCGTCGGCAACGCCCTGGCGCAGGGGGCGCAAGCGGACTAGTCCTTGCCAGGCGTAAGGCCCTCGCGATCTATCGCTTCGCCGCAGAGCCGAACTGCCGCCGACGCAGGCCAACGGGACGGTAGCCCGTCGCTTCCGCCTCTACTGAATCGAAAAAGGCGGCACGCGGGGAAACCTCGGACTCACCACCCGGAGCTTTCCCAGGCCCGCGCCGGAACGGTAGGGCAGAGTCGAAGAGTGCGAACGCCGATGATGGAGACAACCGCCATCGCCCGCATCACCGGGGCGGTGGCAAGGATTTCCCCTGACTTGGAGAGTTTTCCATGAGCTTCGCGCAGAATCTCCTACGCCTACGCCAGCAGAACGCCCTGACCCAACGGCAGATGGCCGAGCGACTGGGCATCACCGTGAGCCAGTTGCGGCACTTCGAAACCAAGGGCGGGCAGCCGTCGCTGGTGGTGCTGCAAACCATCGCCGGACGTTTCGCGGTGCCCCTCGACTGGCTGGTCTGCGAGCGCAGCGAGCGGCAGGCGCTACCGGAAGACCTGCGCCTGCAGTTCGAGGCCATCGGCCGCCTGCGGCTGGACGAGCGGCGCGCCATCCGGGCGTTGCTCGACGACCTGATCCGCCAGTACATGGCCAAGCGCAACGCAGCGGCCAAGCCCCTCCCGGCGGCTTGCGCCGAGGCCACGGAAACGTCCCCGTAGCCCCGGCGCACGGCTCAGTCGCTGCCGTACCTCGGCGAGCGCGGGCCGTACAACAGTCCGCCCGGCTGGCCGGCCGAGAGCAGGCGCGCACTGGTCATCCCGGCGATCGGATAACCGGCGTCCTCCACCGAACTGTTGATGATCTGCTTGACCGCCGCGGTGATCAGCATGCCCACCAGGCCGCCGTTGTTGCCGCCGTTGCCTTCCTCGCTGGAGGCGGTCGCCGAGCCGGTCCACAGGGTGGTGCCGGATCGCAGGTCGACCAGCTTGGCGCTGGCGGTGACGATGGTCGCGCTGCTGATCACCATGTAGCGCGTGCCGTAGTCGCTCACCGTGACGTACAGCGCCGCGTCGGCGCCATAGATCTCGCGCAGCTTGGCCGGGGACACCTGGTGCACGTCGCCGGCGCTGGTCAGGCCGTTCTGGCGGAAGGTCTCGTCGGCCAGCGCCACCGGCACCACGTAGTAGCCGGCCTCGGCCAGCGGGAAGGTGACCTGCGAGAGCATGCTGTAGGTCGCCTTCACGTCGGGCGACTCGTTCAGCGGCGGCAGGACCAGGATCGAGCGCGGCTTGGCCTGCTTGAACGCCGAGTAGTCGACGCTCTTGGTCGGCGCGCAGCCGCCGAGCAGGGCCAGCAGGGTGAAACCGGCCACCAGGCCGGACAGTCGGGCGAGTTTCAACGGGCACCTCCACGGGCGTTGTTCAGGAGGAAGTCCATGTAGGTCGCCGACTCGGGAAACAGCGCCTTCTCGGTCTCGAACTCGCGGACCATCTGGTCGTCCTTGCCGATGCTGGAATAGAGCAGCCCCAGCTGGGCGTGGTAGCCCGGCGGCACCGCGCCATTCTTCGCCCGGATCTTCTCGAGGTCGGCTTCCAGCGCCTGCGCCTGGGCCTCCTTGGATTCACCCTTGAAGTATTCGTGGACCTGGGCCTGGTAGCCCTCCCACTGGTACAGCGTCTTCGGTCCGCTGCACCCGGCCAGCGCCATGCTCCCCAGCAGCGCCGCCGTCCATGTGATCGTCTTGCTCATGTGTGCCGTGATTCCCTGGTTTCTGGTGGATTATTGGTTCTGTGGCTTCCAGGCCCCGCTATCGACCGCGTTGACCAACTTGTTCACCGCCTCGCGCATGGCCAGGTCGAGAACCTTGCCGTTGAGGGTCGAGTCGTAGCTGGCGGTGCCGCCGAAGCCGATCACCTCGCGGTTGGACAGGGCGTACTCGCCAGCGCCCTGGGTCGAATAGACGACCTCCGAGGTAGAGATGTTGACGATGTTCAGCGCCACCTTGGCGTAGGCGATCTGCGACTTGCCGCGGCCAAGGATGCCGAACAGCTGGCGGTCGCCGACTTCCTTGCGGCCGAACTCGGTGACGTCGCCGGTCACCACGTAGTCGGCACCCTTCAGGCGCTGGGCCTGGCCCTTGATCGCCGCTTCCTGCTGGATCTCGCTCATGTTGTCGCGGTCCAGCACGTTGAAGCGATTGGTCTGCTGCAGGTGGGTGATGAGAATGGTCTTGGCCTGGCCGCCGAGGCGGTCGACGCCATCGGAAAAGATCCCGCGCATGTAGCTGGAGCGGTTGTCGAACTTGCCTACCGCAATCGGCGAACGCACGCCGCTGTAGGGTCGGTTGACGCTCTCGACCTGCTGTACCGGCAACGCGGTGGAGGTCTCGGTGGCGCAGCCCGCCAGGCCGGCCAGGGTGGCGACGGCGAGGAGCGGCAGTAGTGTTTTCTTGGCGCTGTGACTCATGGGGTTCTCCTGGAAAAAAACGCTATCGACGCGGAGCGGCTTCTAGCCGACCCGTGTGCGGAAAAGAGGGCGTAGTGAAAATCGAGGAAGGCCAGGCGGCACGGCGGCGCGCCAAGGCGAGGGGCGAAATGGGGTGGCCACGTTTTCTTTCCTTGAAATACGAATGCGTCGATCAACCGGCGCTCCCGGCCGGCCTTGGAAATCCGAAACAATCGTGCGGGAAGCGATGCACGAACCGTATGAGCCATCAATAGGCCATCTCGGTGGGCGGCAAAGTTACCACAGTTATTCCGATCGTTTCGTTATGCAGGAAGCATACTCGGAGAATTCTGACTGCGTCTCGTTCGCAGGATCGAGGTGGGACGCCGGGCACCGGTGTCCGCCACCAACCGGTGGCAGCCAGGCAGGCATCCTTGCCGCCCATTGCGCCCGACGCTGTACGGCGCAAATGAAAACGGACACCCCTTGGGAGTGTCCGTCTCTGCCGTCGACCGGTCAGGCCAGGTCGAGGCCGCGCATTCTCAGGCGCAGGTCCTGTTCCTGGGGCTTGCCTGAACGATCCGTCCCGGTTGCCAGGTCCAGGGCATCGAGCAGTCCCTCACCGTGGCCGCTCCGTTCCCCCAGCGTGGCCTCTTCGAGCACCCGACGGGTCACACCCTGCCCATCCTTGGCGCTGAGAAGCACGCGCATGTCGGTCCCCTTGTCGTAGAGGATCTCCTGCTCATCGCCCTCGATCGATATCTCGCTGACATCGATCCCGGATCTGCCGAACAGGGTGGTTATCGTGCCCTGGCCCGCGAAGCTCCTGGCAACGCCGGGGTCCCGGGAGGTGGAGAGATAGCCGGCGTCGTGGCCGACCTGGCCCTCTTTCACCGCCTCGAAGGCATCCCTGCCCTGGGTGCCGCGGAAGGTCTTCACGACCTGTTCAGCCGGTCCGCTCTTTTCGAACGCGGCAGACATGCCCCGGTCGATCAACGCCTGGCCCGCATCCAGCTCCCGTCCCTGACGCAGGGAACGATTCAGGTGCTGGTACTCGCCGTTGGTATAGAGACCGAGCGCCATCACCTCGGCATCGCTGTACGGCCCGCCCGGGTGTTCGCCGAGGTACTGCTCCGCCTCCAGCCCGAAGTGCTCCACCAGGCCATCCGCCAGTGCCTTGTCGACAGGCTCGCCCTTTACCTCGCTCTCTACCGCGTGGCGCAACAGGGCGACCTTGTCCATTACCGCATGCAGTTGGACGGCGATTTCGCGCAGTTGCTCCGGGCTTGCGCTGAGTACATGCTGGCTGGCGGCACCGCCCGCGGTCCCCCACTGTTGCAGCGCGATCCCCCCAACGCTCTGTTCGAGCAGGCGGGCAGCCTGGGTACGGGAAGCTTCGATCAGGCTGCCATCGCGAATCCCGACCAGGGCGGTGGCCAGCGAGCGCAGGGCGCCGTCGCCGCTGGCCAGGCGCGTGTGATCCTTCGCCAGTCTCTCCGCTGTCAAAGTCGCCAGCTCGCTCGCCTTGCCAAGTCCGCCCAAGGTCAGGGGCAGTGCCTTTTGCAGCATCATCTGCTTGATCTCGGCGGCAGAGAGACTGGCGGCAGGCGGCGCGTCCTGACGGGAGAGCGGCGCCTGGGTGGCGGCGTGGGCACGGCTCCCCAGCAGTTTGCCCAGCCACTCGATGATCGCCACGAAGGGACGCGCGAGGGCGGCCCCCAGGCGGGAGAGCAGGCCCTCGCCCTTCGGTGCTTCCTGGCGCTGGGCCAGTTGTTGCGCCTCCCGGGGAGTGGCCACCTGGCGGGCCTCGACCTGTCCCAGGCGCCCGGCCACGGCCTGGCTCAACTCAGCCACGAAAGACGGGTTCTGCTGAGATGATTGAATATGCATGATGATTGACGTCTCCTGATGTTTCCCCGCCAGTCTAGGAACGAGGCGCCCCTCCGCCTATCAGGATTGGCCGTGGTTTTTTTACTGTTGGCGGCCGTCGGAGCACGCGGAAAGAGAACCGTCAGCGGCCGAAAAACAGCGGACTTTCCCTACGCCAGCTCCCGTGCGCCTACACCGGGGCGGAGAACCCGATGGATACCGGCGGCAGCGCCGGCCTCATGGCGGACGGCGTACCACCGTGCAGGCACCTCGGGGTCGTCTGCTGCTATGGTGCGCACAGGCACGTCGCCATCCTCTCTCCCGGCGAATGGAATCGAGCATGACGCTTTCCCTGGATCTGTTGTTGAGCCTGTGCACGGCCCTGGCCATCGGCCTTCTGATCGGCGCCGAGCGCGGCTGGCAGGAGCGCGACCACGAAGATGCGCGGCAGATCGCCGGAATCCGCACCTTCAGCCTGGCCGGCCTGCTCGGCGGCTTCGCCACCCTGCTCGCTGGCGAACTGGGCAGCGCAGTCTGGGTAGCCTTGCTGCTGGCCCTCGCGGCGCTGGCCGTGGCCGGCTACGTGAGCGATGTCAGGCGTGGCGGCGACCAGGGCATGACCACCGAGATCGCCCTGCTGATGACCTTCCTCCTCGGCAGCCTCGCCCTCACCGAACAGCGCCTGCTGGCTGCCGCCGGCGGCATCGTGCTGACCCTGCTGCTGAGCCTCAAGGACAAGCTCCACGCCCTGCTGAAGCGCCTGACCGCCGAGGAGCTATCGGGCACCCTCAAGCTGCTGTTCATTTCCGTGGTCCTGCTGCCGGTGCTGCCCAACCAGGGCTATGGTCCCTGGGCGTTCTTCAATCCCTACCTGACCTGGTGGATGGTGGTGCTGATCGCCGCCCTCGGTTTCTCCGCCTACCTGGCCATCCGCCTGATCGGCTCGCGCAAGGGCCTGTTGCTGACCGCGGTGCTCGGCGGCCTGGTGTCCTCCACGGTGATGACCCTGACCCTGGCGCGCCTGCGCGAGCGCATGCCCGACGCCCTGTTGGCGTGCGCCCTGCTGGCGACCTCGGCGCTGATGTTCCCGCGCATCCTCGTCGAGATCGGCGCGATACACCCGGCCTTGCTGAAGGAACTGGCCCTGCCATTCGCCGCCACCACCCTCGTCTACCTTGGCGGCACGCTGTTCCACGCCCTGCGCGGCGGCCGCGCCAGCCAGGAGGCACCCGACGAGCCAGGCCTGCGCAACCCCTTCGAACTGCTCCCGGCCCTGCGTTTCGCCGCCCTGCTGAGCACGATCCTGCTGTTGGTGGAGGTCGGCCGGCGGCTGTTCGGCGACGCCGGCATCTATGCGGTCGCGTTGCTCTCCGGCCTCGCCGACGTCGACGCGATCACCCTGTCCCTGGCCCGCGCGGCGCAGGGCGAACTCGATCCAGGCGTGGCCAGCCGCGGCATCGCCCTTGCCGCCCTGAGCAACAGCCTGGTCAAGGCCGGCCTGGTCGTGCTGGTGGGCGGCAAGCGGCTGGCCCTGCAAACGCTGCCCTTCAGCCTGGCGGGGCTGCTGGTAGGAGCGCTGCTGATCCTGTTGTGAGGCGCCGGGGAAACTCCGGAGCGCCGCTGGGCGAACGCGACGACAACCGCCTGGCGCCCCGCATCAACCTGCGCGGCTACTGGCTGCAACGGCCGGGTTTCAAGGCCAAGGACCGAACCAGGACCCGGGTGAGGCAGGGCGGCCTGGCGATCACGGCGGAGCGAGGGGAGGGGACGCCTCCGCGTTGGACTGAGGCGTCTCTGCGACGTCGGAGACAAGGCGGTGGCTGGCTGAGCCAATCGCCCTTTGCGGCGTGAAGAGCGCCTGGAACTAGCGGCACTCACCCCGCGCGGTCGCATCGACCACCCTGCCCGAGGCGTCGGCAAAGAACTCGTAGATGCAGGTGTAATAGCCGCTCTGGTTGGCCGTGCCGGTCTTCTGGTTCAGGACCGAGCTGTTGGGCGTATTGCCATGGCCCTGCTCGTAGTAGGTGTAGTCGTAGTCGTGGCTATAGTTCTCGTACTCCTTCCACACGTACTTCTGCCTGGCGGCATCCCCCGTCACGCGTTCCGGCTCGCCGAAGCGCTTGATCACGTCCTGGATCGGCAAGCCGATCCAGGACTGCGCATCGCTACGCGCGCGACTGCCATAGGCCTCCATGACGCACCCCGACACGCTGATCGCAAGGGCCGCCAGGGCGGTGAGTCTCAGAGCCAGTACCGGCATATGTGCTTCTCCTTCCATGGCGGTCTGCCTGCGCGGCATCCCGCTCCCTTTGCGCGGGTCGGTGTGCTGCGAATGGTAGGGGGCCGGGGCCCGCCCGTTCAACGGGAGACGGCGGTTTCCGGTGTACTAGTACATTGGGGCGCTGTGCGACGGGAGCAGTAGAAAGGAGGACCGGCAAGCCGCCAGGAGCAGATGGATATGGGTGGTTATTCGGCAAAATGCATGGAGCTTGTTATCGAAGGCATCCTCGAGGTTTTGAGGATCGGAGAGGTAGCGTTGGTAGTCCTCGTCCTCGGCGAATACCACTTGGCGACTGTGTCCCCGCTGGACCATGTGAAGCGGATAATTCGGTAAACCACTCGCCCTTGCCTAGGCATCGCGGAGCCTCCTTACGGCGTCTGCGCTGGAGCCTCCCTGCTTAGAGAATTAGAGTAGGGAAAATAGATCTGTCCCCTTTGTTCTCTATCCCGGGCGAGAACCGGGGGGGCTTCAAACGTCTGGAATCTCAATGTGAAATGACTTCGCATAAATATACCAAAGCATCCAGCCCGGCCCCGGCTGAACTTCGAGAACCCCCTCTAACAAATACTCTCTGGAAAGAGCATCAATACAAGAACGGGAACCAAACTCTTGAATCACTTTATTTCCAGCAGACTTTTCTCGACCATCTGTATATTCATTAGTTATCCTTTTTGAAAAGTGAGCGCCTTCAAAAACAAACCAGCAACCACCAACAAACTCATGCATAGCGTATTGACTGTCGGCTTTGCTTGTATATTGAACCCACTCGCCAGATTTAGTGCGAGCCCTCAAAAGATGATCGTCACTCAACTCCCATTCAACATATTCAACCCGCCTTGATGGATCGTAAATATAGTGTCTTGGAAATATCTCCCCCACATTCTCAGAATTATCTTTTTCACATTTAAAAAAGCGAACACCATTTTCTTCCTTTAAAAAAATCCCATATGGGAACGCCAGCCCACCCTCAACAAAGACTCTAAGCGCACCAGACTTTTCTTCCGAAAACCCATATGTGCAGTTAAATGTATCAAGCTCATCAAAATCAACGAAAATCATCATTTGATTTTCTCCAGAACGATAGTTTTCATGCTGTCGAGATTCGTAATTACACTTCCATCTGTACGGAGAAATGTTTGCCCTGAGAATCTGGAGTCAAGAGGGCCATTTTGTATAATTCGCAGCCCTAGAGACTCTAATTCAGATGCACTTGGGATCTTTCCGTAAGGGTTTGCAGCGTTCGCATTGATAAATATCTTTCCCCCAGGCTCTATCACACGAGTAGCTTCCGGCAGAAAATCCATCATTGATTTAGTACCGCCCGCACTCTTTGGAATGAACGGGTTACTAGCAACAACCTCTCCTAGCGAATTATCCCTTGCGGAAAAAAGGGGACAGATTTATTTTCCCTACTCTAATCTCGGCCGCCCTTGCCCACGCCGCTCTATTCTCACCCCGGCTACCCGCTCGGTCTCGTCCACGAACCGTTGATTGCCCGTCAGTTGTCCACGCTGAACCGCCTCGCGAATCAGCCTCAATTCCTCGGCCGGTATCGCCTCTTTCATGAACGTTACGTATCGCCGATATCTCTCTTCGGCCGTCTGACCTAGCTCAATGAAGCAGGGATCCATATCCAACCAGTTTGGCTCCTTCAACCAATCCGCCCGCAGCCCATAACTTGACCAGGGATAGGCCGCCACATCGTCCACCATCCGCGCCCGAACAGGGTTCAGTTCGATGTACCGGCAACACGCCAGCAGGTAGGCATCGCTCTGTACGACACTCGATTTATAGCGACTTTCCCACAACGTTCCGGAACGGCCCTCCAAGCGATTCCGATATCGTGTCGTGCGCGCCGCCAGCGTTTTCATCAGTTGCGCCAAGCCAGACAGCGAATCACCAGGCGCCAAGAGCAGATGGACATGGTTGGTCAACAGGCAAAATGCGTAGACCTTGATACCAAAGGCATCCTTGAGGTCCCGTAGATCGGAGAGGTAACGCTGGTAGTCCTCGTCCTCGGCGAATACCACTTGCCGATTGTGTCCCCGCTGGACCACGTGAAACGGATAATTCGGTAAAACCACTCGCCCTTGCCTAGGCATCGCGGAGCC
>NZ_KV812666.1:177062-231537 GCF_001813485.1 Pseudomonas sp. HMSC067G02 | reverse complement strand
CTGCTTAGAAAATTAGAGTAGGGAAAATAAATCTACCCCTTTACTTATTCTTTATTTAATAAAGTATTTTTATTTCTGGAAAAAAGTAATAGTAGGGCCATAATCTTGATCTGAGCAAGATAGCAAAACCGAAAAATCTCTATCTGGAAATTTCTCTTTTAAAATTAAGCGCCATGATAGAGAAAGCATATGAGCAAGCTGCTCAAAAATTTCATCTTCTACATCCTCACTACACCCGGGGAAAATGTCATAAATATGAGTATGATTAACAAATCTCTCTACAGACTGGATATCATCTTCGAATCTTGCCATCCAGCCATTAAACTTTTCTGCCTCATAGTTCATCTCCAGTATTACCGCCCCCTATCCAAGATAAAATCAGGAAAAACCAATTTCCCCAAGATCAATAAATCTTCTGGCCTGATTTCATATGAAATATATGAAAAAATATCAATCTCATTCTTATTCTCCCAACCGGACTTCCATAATTCATAATTACTCAAACACTTTAAATCTTTAAAAGATACTATTTTCTTCATGGTATCTCATCCGAATTGGGAAGGGGACAGATTTTATTTTTACTACTCTAATTTCGGCGACTGCGCCCACTCTGAAACGCTCAAAGCAAATAATTCGCTAAACCATGCGCCCTTACCTAGGCATCGCGGAGCCTCCTTACGGCGTCTGCGCTGGAGCCTCCCTGCTTAGAAAATTAGAGTAGGGAAAATAAATCTGTCCCCTTTATGCTCCCAGGTGCCGTTACAGGGCCAAATTTAGAGTCGAATTGTTTTTCCAGCACACTCAACGGAACACCCTTCGTATGGTTGATTGGCAAGGCCGATGCAGGATTTCCTGCCAGTGTTGCATCAGTAGCAATAGAGCAATTGACACAGTTATGAGTTCGACCAGCTTCTGGATAACCCGGATTAACATTCTTGATTGAGCCCGCAGTTTGATCGGCTCCACCTGTCGCTTTTGCACCAACTAGTCTACCTTGAACGGGTCAAACAATATATTTTTCCCTAAAGCCCTCGCCTTAAGCATTATATCCACCATCGATTCAACTGTTTCGGAAATTAGCGGATTTATGCTTGCAACAGAACATAGCTCACCTACAAGAGAGTCAATCTGCGCCCCAGAGAACATATCGTAATCATCGAAGCTTAAGCTGGAAAGAATTGGATATTGCTCGACATCCAGACGAAAGAAAAAATTTGCCACATCCAAAGGAATCTCAACTTTATCAAGACAACCGTCTCGCCCGATGGAGGCTAAATATCTATCCCATATCATCAAATAATACATGATTAGAAAGTCTTCCCAGGAAATGTGTTTACCAAATTACCCTTTGAATCGGTAATCACCGTCATGAAATTAGTAGGCTGCCCCCCAGCTTTGGCATCAATTCCAATAGGCCGACCCATATCAACTGTTCGTATAAAATTACCAGAAGTTGGTGATTGGTACGCAGGCGTCTTGACAACCTGTGGACTCTGCAGAACAACCTTCAATTCATTCTTAGAGATCGTAAAAGCAGATTTGTTATCACCCCAAGCGCCACCATGCTTTTTCCAAGCGTACTCAAGTCCACTACCAGTGACGTTTGCAGCGCCAGTCCGCACATTGACCCGCGAGGCAACAACTCCTTCCGCTGCACTGAGAGCGTTATTAGCTTCTGCTGCTCCCGCCGCGCTCCCTTTTGCACCATCAGTAACGACGCCCTTGCCTGCCCCTGCCAACCCTCCATCAATGGCCAACCCGACCTCAACTCCCAATGCAGTCGAACTCGCGGCGTTGTCCCGCACCACGCTGGCACCCTGGCCTTGCATGGTGTGCAAGGCATCCAGATAGCCTTTCATACGGATGTCTTCAGGTAACGAGGCAACCGAGTTCCAAGCGTTCTGGATATCCCGCTCCGCACAGCTTGAACAGGTTAGCGCACCCATCAACCACAAGGCAGTTTTTGAAGGCGCGCTGACGATCCCTTCCAGTGCCAGCCCAAAGCCCGCTTGGCTACCTTCACCTTTGGCATTCAGCACTTCCGCACGGTTCGCGGGGTCCCTCGTATAGCTCGCGGGATTCGCTAGGGCTATGTTTTCCAGAACGCTGGTCAGGGCCTCCTTGTTCTTGAATAGCGCCGTCAGCCCCACCCGCTCGTTGTAGTAGTCAGCCTGGGTCACCTGGAAGAGATTGCTGTCCGGGCCTGTGCCCAGCTCCGTACGCAGATACTGAGCAGCCCGGGCAGCGTTGATGTCTGTGCCGGCCAAGGCCTGGTTCCAGTCATTGTCCACCATCATGGCGGCCGTGCTGAGAAGCTCTTTGCGGGCGGTGTCCTCGCTCAGCCCATTTTCCTGGGCATAACGTTTGACGCGCTCCACATCCGATGCGAATTTGATTTCATCTGGGTGTAGCTGCCGGTTGTACGCCGTCCCGCTTTTGGCGATCTCGGCGCCCAGACTCACATCGCCATTGACCGCACTTGCCGCGGCTACGCCAACGAGTTGCGAGGCCATCAGTTCGAGGTTTTGATCGCCACCTACCATTTTCCCAAGGAGGTTGATCATGGCCTCGTTGGCACCAGCGGCCGCCGCTCCAGTCTTGAAGTCACTGCCGGAGGCTTCGGCCAGCAGACCTCCCATCAGGGCGTGAGCCATGATTTTCGGCGGGCTGCCATCAGGGTATTTGACCGAGTCGCCAATGAAATTGAAACCTACCGCCATTCCCAGGTTGCGCGCCTGGCCTGCCATGGCATTACCGAGGTTGTCGATGTAGCTGCCGCCATAGGCGGCCTGCTGCATGACCGATTGAGCAAAGCCTTGGGCAATGCTGTAGGCAGCAAATCCACCGATTCCCTCAACTGTGCTGAGCTTGAATCCTTTGGTGACTTTGTTGATGTTGTCACTGGATACGCCGAAAGCCTTGTCCAACTGCGGGCTGACGAGATAAGCCGTAGCCGCTGCGATGGCGTACCCTTTCAGACTGTCAGCGCTGGTGGCCTGTTGCAGCCCCTTGCCAAGGTCACCGCCATTGTTGATGGTGCCAATGGCGAGGTTGCTGGCCATTGCGCCATACACCGGGCCGAGGTAAGCAGCCGCAACGATGGCAATGGCCAGTGACGGCGCAGCCCCCAGCCCCGAGTTGCTGTACTTCCAGCTATCGTGCACCTCCTGCACCATGCGCCAGTCCACATCCCCGCGCTGCTCGGCCTCTTTCAGCCACGCCAGTTGCGGATCCGCCTGCACCATCGCGTCGATGGTCTGGCTCACGGTCTTCTGGTCGATATGCTTGAGGTCGATCTTCAGCCCTTCCACGGCCTTGATCGCCAGATTCCCCTGGGCCACGATCTGGCTCTGGCGCACGGTTTCGTCGGTCTGGCCCTTGCCCTTCGACGACTGCCACGCCAGGTCGCCCTTGCTCTTCTCGTGGCTCTCCTGGTGCAGGTCCTTCACCGCGTCGAAGGTCACCGCGCCGCCGCTGACGATGGCCAGGTCGTTACCCGATTCCAGCTTCGCGCCCTGGTAGGTCTGGTCGCCGCCGCTGAGCAGGGTGAGGTCGCCGCCGCTGCTGATCTGGCTGCCCACCGCCTTGACGTCGGTGACTTCGTCGCGCCGGGTTTCCTTGCGGCCGAAGTCGCCTTTCTTCTTCTTGTCGTACAGGTAGTAGTTGCTGTCGTTGGCGGCCAGCAGTTCCAGCTTGTCGCCGGCCACCAGGTAGGCCTCGTCGCCGGCGCTGGCCTGGCTCGCGATCAGGCGCAGGTCCTGTCCGGCATTGATCGCCAGGTCGCCGCCGGCATCCACGCGGGTGCCTTGCTGGGCGACCTTGTCTTCCTGGTAGGTGACCTTCCTGGTCTTGCTGTAGGCATGCTCCTCGTTCGCCGCCGCCGCCAGGGTCACGTCACGCCCGGCGGAGAGGGCGATGTCGCGGCGCGCTTCGAGGGCGCTGGCCACTGCGCTGAGGTCGCGCCCGGCGCTGACGTTCAGGTCCCGCCCGGCACTGACTTCGGCGCCGAGCTGGGTCACGCTCTGTAGCCGCGACGTGCTCCAGCGGGTCTGGCCCTGGCGGTCCTCGACGGCGGCGACGGTGACGTCGCGTCCGGCGTCGAGGCTGAGGTCGCCGCGGCTTTGCAGCACCCCGCCGAGGTTGGCGATGTCGCGTCCGGCCTGGACGTTCAGGCTGTTCGCCGCCTCCACCCGCGCGGCGCTGTCGGCGAAGCTACGCTCCCAGGTGCGGCCGTCGAGCGCGCTGTCGTAGCGGGTCACGCTGCGTTCGTTGATCACGTCGCCGGTCAGCGCGGTGAGGCTCACGTCGCGCCCGGCAATGACCCCGCCCTGGCGGTTGCGGATCGAGTCGCCGGCGAGCAGGTCGAGGCGCTTGCCGGCCTCGATCAGGCCGCTGTTGTCGAGGTTGTCGGCTGTCGCCGAGAGGTCGTTCCGCGCGCGCAGGGTGCCGACGTTATGCAGGTCGCCGCCGCTCACCAGCTTCACGTCGCGGCCCTGGATCAGCGCACCGTTGGGTGCCAGCCGACCCTCCGCCTGGGCCAGGTAGACCACCGGCGCGAGGACCTTCTCGCCGTTCACCTCGACCTCTTCCAGCCAGACGATGTCGTGGGTCAGCGCCGCCATCTGCTCCGCGCTCAAACCCACGCCCAGTTGCAGCTGGAGCTTGTCCTTGTAAGCGATGGCGTTGTCCATCAGGTAGCGGAACAGCGCCTCGTCGCTGCTCAGCCCGTCGATGTAGCGCTGGCCGGTGCGCGCCACCACCGCGTCGCGGATCAGCCGCTGCTCGTAGAGACCGTCGCCGAGGCGCTTCTTGCTATCGTCCGGGTTCATGCCCAGGCCGCTGAGCAGGTAGTCCGAGTTGAGGAACTGCTTCAGCTCGGTGAGCGCCGGGTTGGTCTCGATCAGGTACTTGTGGCTGGCGCTCGGCGTGGCGTTGCCGGGCACGCCCTGGACCCGGGCGACGCCCGGCAGGCTACCGCCGAGCGTGCTGCCGCCCTGACCCTGGACGTTGGCCGCGCCAGCCAGGCCGTCGACTCGCACGCCCTGGCCCTGCCAGGTACCGGCGACGTTGCCGGCGCCTTGCTGGCCGACCGAGACGCCGCTGCCGCCCTGGGTGCGGTCGGCGCCGGCACCGAGCGCGGCGCTGCCATTGCCGTCCTCGGCGAAGCGCGAGCTGAGACGGAACAGGCCGTTGTCGCCCTGGGGCAGGCTGAAGCCGGGCAGGGTGACCGGGTTGACCTGGCGCCGCGCCAGGTCGGGCGGCAGTTGCGAGGTCAGCGGCACGACCACCGAAACCCCGCTGCCGCCCACCGCGCTGTCGCCCACCTGGCGGCCGCTGCCGACGAAGGTGTAGCCGGGGCGGGTGACGCCGTTGTCGATGCGCGTGCTGGCATTGACCGTGACGTCGCCGGCGGCCTGGATCACCGCTGCGTAGGACTGGTCGCCACTGCTGATCGGGGTCGGTCCCTTGCTCGGGAATTCGTACTCGAAGGACCAGTCGCTGAGGATCGCGTTGAGCGCGGCGGGAATCTCGCCCGCGCGCGCCGGGTCGAAATTGGCGCTCTGGTACCAGTAGAGGTTGGTGAAGTTGCGCGACTTCTGGTCGATGCCGCCGATATCGCCGCCGCGAGCGGTACGCAGCACGCGGATGGTTTCCAGCTCGCCGGTTTCCAGGCCCTGGTTGTCGAGGACTTCGAGGTTGGCGGTGAGGTTGCCGCCGCTGCCGATCAGGCTGGAAAGGTTGTTCAGGGTGCCGCCGTCGATGGCGAAGTCGCCTCCGGCCAGCAGTTGCCCCATGGCGCTGCTGGCGGTGACCTCGGTCTTGTCGCGCTGGGTGATGGTCCAGATGGCGTTGCGCTTGCCGCTGCAGTCGCCCGCGTTGACGCCTTCGATGCAGGCGGTCTGCTCCATCTTCGCGGTGTACAGGCCCGACTTGCTTTCCAGCACGGCGCGACGGTTCTCGATCAGGCTGGCACGCAGGCTGAAGTCCTTGCCGCTCTCGATCACCCCGGAAAGGTTGCGCAGGCTGGCGGCGCGGTTGCCGGCATCGTCGCGGGCGATATCCAGCCTGCCGAGGCTGTACACATCCCCGTAGAGGTTGGTGATGTCGCCGGCGCGCAGGGTCATGTCGGCGCCACTGAACAGCAACCCGCGCTCGTTGAGCAGGGCGGGCGCGTTCAATCGCAGGTTGCCGCCGCCGCCCAGGGTGCCGTAGTTGTTCAGGCTCGCGGCGCTGGCCACGAGGTCGCCGGCGGCGGTGATCCGCCCACGGTTGACCAGCAGGTTGCCGGCGCCAAGCGTGACATTGGCGCCGCCGGCGAGGCTGGCGGCGTTGCCGAGGTCGAGGCTGGCGGCGTTCAGGGCGAAGTCGCCGAGGCTGGTGGCGCGGCCGTTGCCACGGTAGCCGCCGCTCAGGTCGAGTCGCAAGCTGCCGTCGCTGGCCAGCAGGCCGTCGTTGCTCCAGTCGCCGCCGCGGCCAGTGAAGGACTGCACCGCCAGCAGCTTGCCCTCGGCCGTCTGGCGGAAGGTGCCGATGTCCAGGTTCAGGCGTCCGGCTTGCAGCACGCTGCTGTTGGTCCATTCGCTGGCGCGGATGTCCAGCAGGCCATTGGTGGTCAGTTCCCCGCCGGCGCGGATCACCTGCGCGGAATCCAGGCCGAAGGTGCCATTGCCGGTGTGGAGGATGCGCCCGCCGGCGTTGGCCAGGCTGCCCAGTTGCAGGTCGAGGTCCTGGTTGGCGCTTTCCAGCACGCCGTAGGCGTTGTTCAGGCCGCCAGCGACCAGCCGCGTGCTGCCGCTGCGGCCGAGGGCGCGCAGGCTGCCGCCGCTGTTGTCGATCGCGGCGGCGCGCAGGTGCAGCTCGCTTTCGCTTTCCAACTGGCCGAAGCGGTTGGCCAGCGCGCCGGCCAGGCTGAAGTCGATGCGCCCGGCGCCGACCTTGCCGCCCTGGCCCGCCGCCGCGCCCTGGTTGAGGAAGCGCTGGCCGTCGAGACTGAGCAGGCCGCTGGCGTAGAGGCCGCCGCCCTGGTTGTCGAAGTCGGCGGTGACGATGCGGTTGTCGCCGCCCAGCGCCGAGAGATGGCCCTGCTGGTTGCGCACGCCTTGCCCGGCGCGAATCTCCAGCGACTGCGCCTGGGTGACGCCGGCGCTGTTGTCGAACAGCCCGGTGACCAGCTTCAGCCAACCCTTGGCGCTGTTGAGCACGCCGCCGGCGCCGTTGTCGAGGCTGCCGCTCTGCAGGTCGAGGTTGCCGGCCCGGCTGTCCAGGCGGCCGCCCTGGTTGTCCAGCGCGCCGCCGATACGCAGCCGGTTGTCACCCTGGGCCTGGAGCGTGCCCTGGCGGTTGTCCAGGCTGCCGGCCTGCACCTCGAGGGCGCCGGCCTGGCTGAAGATCAGGCCGTCCTGCTGGTTGCGCAGGGCGCCGCCGACCAGGCGCAGGCTCATGTCGGCCTGGCTGGCGAGGGTGCCGGAGGCGCTGTTGTCGAGGCTGCCGGCGCTGATCTCCAGCAGCCCCTGGCTGACCAGCTTGCCGCCGCGGTTGTCGACGCTGGCGCTGCGCAGCAGCAGGTCGCCGCCGCTGGCCAGGCGCGCCGCGCCGGTGTTGACCAGGGCGCCGCCGAGGATGGCGTCGAGCCGGCCCTGGCTGATCAACTGGCCGTCGCTGTTATCCAGGCTGGCGCCCTTGAGCAGCAGGCTGCCGCCGTTGATCCGGCCGCCGGCGTTGTTCAGCAGCGTATCGTCGCGCTCGAAGCTCAGCGCGCGCTGCGCCGAGACCAGGCCGCCCTGGCCGTTGTCCAGCTTCCCGGCGATGCTCAGGGTCACGTCGCTTTCGCCGGAGACGATGCCCTGGGCGTTATCCAGGCTGGCGGCGTCGATCCGTTGCGCGCCCTTGCTGACCAGCGCGCCCTGGCCGTGGTTGTCCAACGCGCCGCCGAGGCTGATGGCCAGCTCGCCGTCCTTGCTCGAAAGGGTGCCGCCGGCGCTGTTGTCCAGGCTCCCGCCTGTCACCGTCAGGCCCTGCCATCCGGAGAGCAGGCCGGCGCCGGCGTTGCCCAGCGCGTCGGCGTCCAGGCGCAGTTTCCCGGCGCTGATGATGCGCCCCTGCTGGCCGTTGTCGATGCGCCTGGCCAGCAGCTCGAAGCCCTGCTGGCTGGAAATCTCGCCGCCCTGGCGGTTGTCGAGGACGTTCAGCCGCTCGATGCTCAGCGGGCCGCGGGCACTGATCAGGCCGCCCTGGTTGTCCAGGTCGCCGCCTCGCAGGTCGAGACTGACGCCGCGCTCGCCGATCAGCCGGCCCTGGCGTTGCACCAGGCGCTCGACCGTCAGGCGCAGGTCGCCCCGGGCGGAGATTTCGCCGCCGTCGGCGGAATCGACGCGCCCTGCCGTCAGTTCCAGTTCGCCGTCGCTGGTGAGCAGGCCGCCATGGTTGTCCAGGTTGGCGGCGCTCAGGCGCAGCGACTGCTTGCCACTGAGGGCGCCGCCACGGTTGTCGAGGTCGGCGCTGCTGACGTCCAGCACGCCCTGGCTGATCAGTTGGCCACCCTCGGCGTTGTCCAGCGCGCCAGTGACGACGCTCAGGCCGGCGTTGCCGGAGAGCAGGCCCTTGCCGCTGTTGTCCAGCGAGGCGCTGGCGAGCGTCAGGCGGGCGCCGGAGACGGTGCCTTCGGCGTGGTTGTCCAGCGCGCCGTCGACGCGCAGGTCGATGCCGGCGCGGCTGGCCAGGGTGCCCTTGGCGCTGTTGTCCAGGCGAGCGGCCGCGATGTCCAGGCCGGCGGCGCCGGAGATCACCCCGGCCAGGCTGTTGTCCAGAGCCTGGGCGATGCGCAGGGTCAGGCTGTCGGCGCCGATCAGGCGCCCGCCGCGGTTGTCCAGGCTGGCGGCGGCGAGGGTGAAGGCGCGGTCGCTGGAGATTTCCCCGCCGGCGCCGTTGTCCACCGCGCCGAGCTGGCGCAGCAGCAGCGCGCCGGGCGTGGCGATCAGGCCGCCGTCGCGGTTGACCAGCGTGCCGCCATTGAGGTCGAGGGTGACGCCGGTTTCGCTGACCAGGACACCGCCTCCGCGCTGGTCGAGGCCTTTCAGGTTGGCGTCGAGCAGGCCCTTGGCGCTGACCCGGCCCTGCTGGCCGTTGTCCAGCCGGGCGGCCACCAGGGTGATGCCGGCGTTGCTGCCGATGCCGCCGTTGCGGCTGTTGTCCAGCACGCCGGTGCGGATATCCACCGCACCCTTGGCGCTGATCACGCCGGAACGGCTGTTGTCGAGGCTGGCGCCCTTCAGCGTCACGCCGGCATCGCTGAGCAGCCTGCCGCCCTGGTTGTCCAGCGCGGCCTGGCTGGTCAGCGCCAGCGCACCGGCACTGGAGAAGGTTCCGCCACGGTTGTCCAGGCGCGCGGCGCGCGCCGTCAGGCTGCCTTCGCTGACCAGCGCGCCGCCCTGGTTGTCCAGCACGCCGCCGAGGCTCACGCTCAGGCCGTTCTGGCTGTCGAGCCGCCCGCCGTCGCCGTTGAACAGTTCGCCGCCGTCCAGGCTCAGGCCGTCGCGCCCGGCCAGCACCCCCTTGGCCTGGTTCAGCAGGCGCTGCACGGTGAGGCGCAGGCCGCTGTCGCCGATGACCTTGCCGCCGCGGTTGTCCAGTTGCTCGCGGGCGTTCACGGCGACCTTCGAGGTACTGGAAATCTCGCCGGCGCGGTTGTCGACCTGCCGCGCCTCGATAGCGATGCCGCCATTCGCGGCGATCAGCCCGGACTGGCTGTTGTCGAGCGTGTCGGCCGCGACCTTCAGGGTCTTTTCGCTGACCAGTTCGCCACCTTGCTGGGCCAGGCTGCCAAGCGTCGCCTGCAGGTCGCCCTTGGCGGCGATACGCCCTCCGGCGTTGCCGACGGCGTTCGCTGCGAGGTCCAGGCGGCCATCGCTGAGCAGCTTGCCACCCTGGTCGTTGCGCAGGCTGGCGACCTCCACGCGCACGCCAGCCTTGCCGCTGGCGCTGCCGCCGTCGCGGTTGTCGAAGGCGCCTCCCGTGGCGCTCAGGCCGGCGTCGGCCACCAGCACGCCGCCACGGTTGTCCAGGCTGGCGCCGTGGACGTTCAACTCGCTGCGGCTCGACAGCAGGCCGCCGGCGCGGTTGTCCAGTTGCCCCACCGTCACGCGCTGCGCGCCCTGGCTGAGCAGGTTGCCTTCATCGCGGTTGTCCAGCAGGCCGCCGAGGCTGACCTCCAGGCCGCCCCGGCTGCTCAGCGTGCCCTTGCCGCTGTTGTCCAGGCTGCGCGCCCGCAGGTCGAGGCGGTTGGCCGCGGAGAACAAGCCGAGGCGGTTGTCGATGGCACCGCTGGCGACCACCAGCAGGTCGTCGCCGATCAGCTTGCCGCCGCGATTGTCGAGGCTGCCGACGCGGGCCTCGACGCGCTTGCCGGAGACTTCGCCGTCCCCCCGGTTGACCAGCGCCTGGGCGCGGACGCGGGTGGACTGCTGGCTGCCGAGCAGGCCTTGCTGGCCGTTGTCGAGCGTCGCCGCGCCGACCTCCAGGTCGTTCAGGCCGATCACCTGGCCGCCACGGTTGTCGAGATCGCCACGGGTCTTGACCACGGCGCGGTCCCGGCTCTGCAACAGGCCGTCCTGGCGGTTGTCCAGGCTGCTCGCCTCGACCCGCAGTTCGCCCTCGGCGAGCAGCTTGCCGCCACGGTTGTCCAGGTGCCCGGCGTCGACCCGGACGGTCGCCCCCTTCAGGCTGCCGCCCTGGTTGTCCAGCGCCTGGCTCGCCTTCGCTTCCAGCGCGCGGCTGGCCACCAGGCTGCCGGCGTTGCGCAGGGTGCCGCTGCGCAGCTCGAGGTCGCCGCGCGCGTTGCGCCGCTCGTCTGGCTCGACGCCGGCTTCGATCACCCCGGCGTTGTCGATATGCGCCGCCTCCAGCGCGATGCGTTCGCGCGCCGCCAGGCTCTGCCGGTTGACCAGTTCCTCCGCGCTGCGGATCTCGGCGCTGCCACCGGCGTAGGTCTTGCCGTTCAGCTCCACGGCCTGGGCCGCGATCTTCAGGTCGCCCTGGCTGGAGGCCTGGGCCAGGCTCAGCTTGCCGCTGGCGTCGATGCGGATGTCGCCGCCGCTGGCGGCCATGTCGCCGGCCAGCTTCACCCCCACGCCCTGCTCGGTGCCGACCAGGCGGATCGCCCCGGCGTACATCCCGCCCAGCGCCGAGCTGTCGATCGCCAGCTGTGGCTTCTCGCTGCCATCGGCGGCGCGCGGCGTGGCCTGCAGGCTGTCGGCCTGGACGTCGTTGCGGCCGGTGACGATGTTGAGGTTCTTCGCGTAGAGCTTGGCGTTGAGCTTGGCGCTGCGGGTGATCAGGTCGAACTGTTCGAGGTTGCCGACGTTCAGTTCGGCGCCTTCGACGACGATGTCGCCGCCGTCCACCTGGAAGCGCTCCAGGCGCTGGCCGTCCATGATCGGCTTGCCGGTGGTGAGGGTCGCGCGCGGCGTGTTGATGAAGCCGCAGCCCTGGCAGGTGATGCCGTGCGGGTTGGCGACGATCACCCGCGCCGACTGCCCGGCCACCTCGGTGTAGCCGGCCAGGGTGCTGCGGTTGCCGCCGGTGACCTGGTTGAGGATCACCTGCGCCGCCTGGCCCTTGAGGTTGGGGTTGCCGAGGATGATCCCGCCGAGCTGGGTACCCTGGGTCTTGCCGGTAGCGTTGTTGAGGATCAGCCCGTTGGCGCCGACGTTGTAGTCGCGGAAATGGTTGTTCGACAGCCCGGCGCCGTTGGGCGTGGCGATATTGACGATGGGCACGCCGTTGCCCGCCTGGCCCAGGCCGGTGTTGCCGCCGGCGGCCTTGTCCAGCGCCAGCCCCGCCGCCGCGGCGACGATCGGGTTGAGGAACAGGATGCCGGCCAGGGACAGGGCGATGCACTGGTTCAGCGGGCTGCGGATGTCCATATCGTTACTCCTTGGCGGGTAGGGGCCCGGCGAGGTTAAGCAAGGTTTTCCAAGGAAAGGGCCTCGATGCAGGTAGGCGCTTTCCTAAAGCGTTCAGGAGGTCGCCGCGTATTCAGAAGAACGCGTCGACCCGGAAATAGATCGGGTGCTCGCGCCGCTCGATGGCGCTGGGCCGCTCCAGCGAGCGGGCGAAGCCGACGCTGGCGGCGAAATAGCGGCCCCGGGCATCCAGTTCGATGGCGTTGCCGCTCATGCGCCCGCTGGCGCCGTCGTTGTAGCGGTCGTGGCGGATCACGCCGACGTCGTAGGCGAAGGCCACGCCGTATTCCTGCAGCCAGGGCCGCAGCGGCGCCCATTCCACCGCGCGCCGCCAGCGCAACTGGTTGCGCCAGTAGCCGCCGCTGTCGCCGGTCAGGGTCTGGTCCTTGAAGCCGCGCACCGAGCTGTTGCCGCCGAGGCTGATGCGCTGCGGGCTGAACAGCACGTCCTCGCTCCTTTGCCCGGTGGCCAGGCTGTCGAAGCTGAAGCGCTCGCCCCATAGCTGGAACGGCTGCAGGTAGCTGAGGGTCAGGCTGTACTTGTCGTAGCGCGCATTCGGATCGCCCGCGTGCGGGTGGCCGCGACCCTGCGCGCCAAGGGCGCCTATGCCCTGCTGCCAGCCGAGGTCGAGGTTGACGAAGCCACTGCCGATCCGCCGGCCATGGTTGAAGCCGAGCTGGGTCTCGGTGATCCGCGTGCTCTGGTCTTCCAGGCGGGTGTCTTCGACATAGTTGTTGGTGCGCTGGTGGCTGAGCCCCAGGCTCATGGCGGTCTTGCTCACGTCGTCGCGGTGCAGCACGCGTTCGGCGCGGAACTGATGGCTGCGGCTGTCGCCATCGAGCTTGAAGGGGAAGCCGCTGGCCTCGTTGCGCGTGCGGTAGTCGCTCTGGCTGTAGCCGTAGGTGAAGGTCCACCAGCCCCAGGGCAGGGTGTAGAACAGGCTCTGGCTGTCGGAATGGCGCCAGCGGTCGGTCACCGCGTCGCGGTTGGCGCGCAGGTTGAGCTGGTCGGCCAGGCCCAGCGGGCTGTCCCAGTCCAGGCCCAGGCCCATCTGCTGCTCGCCGGTGCTGACGTCGCCGTCGTTGTTGCGCGTGGCGGAGACCCGCCAGGGCTTGTCGCGCTCGCCCTTGAGACGCACCCGGCTGCCGCCGACCTCGCTGCCGGGCACCAGCTCCAGTTGCGCCTGGCGCGACGGCAGGCGGCTCAACTGGTCGACCAGTTGCTCCAGTTCGCGCAGGTCGAGCAGCTCGCCGGTCCTGCCCGGAAAGCTCATCGCCAGTTCGCGCGGGCTGGCCAGCGCGGAGCTGTCCAGGCCCTCCAGGCGGCCTTCGACGACGATGATGCGCAGGGTCCCGGAGGCCAGATCCTGCTGTGGCAGGTAGGCGCGGGTGGTGACGTAGCCGCGATCCAGGTAATGGTCGGTGACGGCCTTGAGCAGCGCATTGAGCTGGCCGACGCCCAGGCAGCGCCCCTGGTAGGGCGCCAGCAGTTGGCGACGCGCGCTTTCGCCGAGGTGCCCGGCGCCTTCCAGCTCGATGCGGCGGATCTCGAAGCAGCGCTCGTCGTCGCCGGAGGCATCCGCAGCGGCGGGCGCTCCCTTGCCGGGCAGTTGCTGGAGTTCCTCCAGGCGCTTGCGCTGTTCGTCCAGCAGGCGCTGCTGGCGGTCGCGGATCAGGTCGCGGTCACCGGGGGAGGTGAAGGGGGCGGCGCTGGCCATGAGGGGCAGGCACAGGAAGATAAAGGCCAGGCGATGGAGAGCCACGATTTCATTCCTTGAAATACAGAAAGGCGCGATGTTGGCCCAGCGGCTACAGCGGGTAAGCAGGAATATTCCGAAATCCGTCTTCCATGAGTCGGACAATCCGGAATTAAGGCACAAGGCCATCTGGGCGTGCCGAAAAACCTAACACAGACTTTTGGATTAATCCGTTAGATGGCACGCTTTCTCGACGAACTGCAACAAGCCCCATCGTTGGTAAGGTACTCATCGCGGCAAAAAGAAAGGGCCGGCTCCCATGGGAAAGCCGGCCCCGGATACTGCTCGTCGCAGGCGCTGCATCAGCCGCGCTGGTAGACGATTTCCTTGGTGCCGCCGTCGCAGGTGCCGACTACCTTCTTGTCGGTGACGCTGCCCTTGTCGACGATTTCCAGGGTGTAGGCAGGAACGCCGTTGGCCTTGATCTTCGCATCGATCTCGGCTTTCAGTTCCTCACAGGGCTTGGCGGCGAATGCGCTGCCCGCCACGGCAAACAGGCCGACTGCCAACATCAACTTCTTCATGAACACATTCCCTCGTTGCATGGATGAAGACCCGAACGGGTCAGGCTTGCCAAATGCGGCAAGGTTGAGACGAGCGCGCCGCCCATGGAGGCACGCCGCCCTCATAGCCTGTGCATGATCCGGCGAAGCGGAAAGACGCGGTGGCCTTCCCAGGGCGCTGGCGATCGTGGACAGGTTTCCAGGGTGCCATCAGCTATTGGCGATACGGAACCCTACTTTCAGGGTCACCTGGTAATGGCCGACGGCGCCGTTCTCGATGTGCCCGCGGGTATCCACCACCTCGAACCATTCCAGATGCTGGATGCTCTTCGCCGCTTCGGCGAGGGCGTTGTTGATGGCGTCCTCGATGCTGGTCTTGGACGAGCCGACCAGTTCGATCTTCTTGTAGGTGTGGTGATTGGACATGAACTCTCTCCCCGGACGATGCCTGGTTCTTCGCGCCCGACGGGCGCCTCTGTTCAATGGACACTAGCCGAGCCGGAAAAGTGCAGCAAATCGCCAGCGCTCAGCCTGCCAACTGCTCCCGCAACCATTGCGCCAGGCGCCCGGCACGCGGATCGTGCAGGCGCGCCGGTACCCACAGGGCCAGGCGCGCATCGGTCTCGATGAAGCCCCAGGGCGCCGCCAGGCGGCCCGCGGCGAGATCGTCGCGGACCAGCGCCTCCGGGGCGATGGCCACGCCGAGGCCCGCCACCGCCGCTTCCAGCAGGTAGTAGAGATGCTCGAACCCCTGGCCATAGCGCAGCGCCTCCGCCGCCAGCCCCTGGCTCGCGGCCCAGGCCGGCCAGGCCTGGGGTCGCGAGGCGGTATGCAGCAGCGGCTCCTGCAACAGCCGCGCGGCGGGCGCCTGGGCCAGGCCGGTTTCCTGCGCCAGGCGCGGGCTGACCACCGGGCCCATGCGCTCGGGCGCCAGTTCGAAGACCTGCATGTCCGCCGGCCAGGGCGGCTCGGCGAACCAGAGCATGGCGTCCAGGCCGGGACGACGCGGATCGAACTCGCCCTCGCTGGTGGACAGTTGCAGGCGCAGGTCGGGGAGGGCACGGTTGAGCTGGTCCAGTCGCGGGATGAACCAGCGCGCCAGCAGGCTGCCGGGTACGCCGAGGACGAACGGGGCCTCGGCGGTCTGCCGGCGCAGCTCGGCACAGACGCCACGCAGTCGCTCGAACGCATCGCCGCAGGCGTCACGCAGGCGAACGCCGGAATCGGTGAGTTTTACGCCGCGCCCATCCTTGCCGAACAGGGCCACCCCGAGATCGTCCTCGAGCAACCGCACCTGCCGGCTCACGGCGCCATGGGTAACGTGCAGTTCCTCGGCCGCCAGGCTGATGCTGTGCAACCGGGCAGCGGCTTCGAAAGCGCGCAGGGCATTCAGGGAAGGGAGGTCGCGGCTCATGGCTATTCGTGAGTTTTCCTGACAGGTTTGAGCAATCTTATCGGTTTCTTTTACCCGGCGGGGGGATTAGATTCTGCCCATACGTCATTTCCTGGAGCCCTCCATGACTTCCTATCGCAACGGCCCCGACGCCAAGGGCCTGTTCGGCCGCTTCGGCGGCCAGTACGTCGCCGAGACCCTGATGCCGCTGATCCTCGACCTCGCCCGCGAGTACGAGAAGGCCAAGGACGACCCGGCGTTCCAGGAGGAACTGGCCTACTTCCAGCGCGACTACGTCGGTCGACCGAGCCCGCTGTACTTCGCCGAGCGCCTGACCGAGCACTGCGGCGGGGCGAAGATCTACCTCAAGCGCGAGGAGCTGAACCATACCGGCGCGCACAAGATCAACAACTGCATTGGCCAGATCCTCCTGGCCCGGCGCATGGGCAAGAAACGCATCATCGCCGAGACCGGCGCCGGCATGCACGGCGTGGCCACCGCCACCGTCGCCGCGCGCTTCGGCCTGCAGTGCGTGATCTACATGGGCACCACCGACATCGACCGGCAGCAGGCCAACGTCTTCCGCATGAAGCTGCTGGGCGCCGAGGTGATCCCGGTGACCGCCGGCACCGGTACCCTGAAGGACGCCATGAACGAGGCGCTGCGCGACTGGGTGACCAACGTCGACAGCACCTTCTACCTGATCGGCACGGTCGCCGGCCCGCATCCGTACCCGGCGATGGTCCGCGATTTCCAGGCGGTGATCGGCAAGGAAACCCGCGAGCAACTGGCCGAGAAGGAAGGGCGCCTGCCCGATTCGCTGGTCGCCTGCATCGGCGGCGGCTCCAACGCCATGGGCCTGTTCCACCCGTTCCTCGACGACGCCGGGGTGCAGATCGTCGGCGTGGAAGCCGCCGGCCACGGCATCGACACCGGCAAGCACGCGGCTAGCCTGAACGGCGGGGTTCCCGGCGTGCTGCACGGCAACCGCACCTTCCTGCTGCAGGACGCGGATGGCCAGATCATCGACGCACACTCCATCTCCGCCGGCCTCGACTATCCCGGCATCGGCCCGGAACACGCCTGGCTGCACGACACCGGCCGCGTCGAGTACACCTCGATCACCGACGACGAAGCCCTGGAGGCCTTCCACACCTGCTGCCGCCTCGAAGGCATCATCCCGGCGCTGGAAAGCTCCCACGCCCTGGCCGAGGTCTTCAAGCGCGCGCCCAGCCTGCCCAAGGAGCACATCATGGTGGTGAACCTGTCCGGTCGCGGCGACAAGGACATGCAGACCGTCATGCACCACATGCAACAGGAGTCGAAAGCATGAGCCGCCTGCAGACCCGCTTCGCCCAGCTCAAGCAGGAAAACCGCGCCGCCCTGGTGACCTTCGTCACCGCCGGCGACCCGGACTACGCGTCTTCCCTGGAAATCCTCAAAGGCCTGCCGGCGGCCGGAGCCGACGTGATCGAACTGGGCATGCCGTTCACCGATCCGATGGCGGACGGCCCGGCCATCCAGTTGGCCAACATCCGCGCCCTCGAAGGCGGCCAGACCCTGGCCAGGACGTTGCAGATGGTCCGCGAATTCCGCAGCGGCGACAGTGAGACGCCCCTGGTGCTGATGGGCTACTTCAACCCGATCCACCACTACGGCGTCGAGCGCTTCATCGCCGAGGCGAAGGAGGTGGGGGTGGACGGCCTGATCGTGGTCGACCTGCCGCCGGAGCACAACGAAGACCTCTGCCACCCGGCCCAGGCCGCCGGCCTCGACTTCATCCGCCTGACCACCCCGACCACTGGCGACCAGCGCCTGCCGACGGTGCTCGAAGGCAGTTCCGGGTTCGTCTACTACGTGTCGGTGGCCGGCGTCACCGGCGCCAACGCGGCGACCCTGGAGCACGTCGAGGAAGCGGTGGCGCGCCTGCGCCGGCATACCGACCTGCCGATCGGTATCGGCTTCGGCATCCGCAGCGCCGAACACGCCGCCGCGGTCGCGCGGTTGGCCGACGGCGTGGTGGTCGGCTCGGCGCTGATCGACCGGATCGCCAAGGCCCGCGACAATGCCCAGGCGGTCAAGGATGTCCTCGCCCTGTGCGGCGAGCTGGCCGAAGGCGTGCGCAACGCACGCTGACAGACCCTGACAGCGGCATTCGCCAGGCGCAGGCAACCCGCTGCGCCTGGCCTTGCGTTGCACGCTGCCAGAACCGTGAGGAAAAATTCACGGTCACTTTCAGAAACGTCTTATTGTCCGCCGACTCTGCCGAAGCCTTGAATAGCGCCTCACCCAAATAGCCAACGCATTCAAAGAAGGTTCGCATGAGTAAGGTGCTGATCGTCGATGATCATCCCGCTATCCGCCTGGCCGTGCGCTTGCTGTTCGAGCGCGACGGTTTCACCATCGTCGGCGAGGCCGACAACGGTGCCGAAGCCCTGCAGGTAGCCCGCAAGAAGTCTCCCGACCTGGCCATCCTGGACATCGGCATCCCCAAGATCGACGGTCTCGAAGTGATAGCCCGCCTGAAGTCCCTGAAGCTGGACACCAAGGTCCTGGTCCTGACCCGGCAGAATCCGGCGCAGTTCGCCCCGCGCTGCCTGCAGGCCGGCGCCATGGGCTTCGTCAGCAAAAGGGAAAACCTCTCCGAGCTGCTGCTCGCCGCCAAGGCCGTGCTGGCCGGCTACATCCACTTCCCCACCGGGGCGTTGCGCAGCATCAACCAGCAGAGCCGCGACAACGAGGCCCGCATGCTGGAAAGCCTTTCCGACCGCGAGATGACCGTGCTGCAGTACCTGGCCAACGGCAATACCAACAAGGCCATCGCCCAGCAGCTGTTCCTCAGCGAGAAAACCGTGAGCACCTACAAGTCACGCATCATGCTGAAACTCAACGCCCATTCCCTGGCCGGCCTGATCGATTTCGCCCGCCGCCACGAGCTGATCTGAGGATCCCATGCGAACGTTCGACCTGACCGCCGCCCTGGGCGACCGCGCCAACCAACCGGAGATCAGCCGCCTGCTCGTCGCGCAGCTGATGACCAGCAACAACGAAGACACCCGCAAGCTGCGACGCGCCCAGGAGCGCGAGCAGACCCAGGAACTCAACGAGCTGGCGCACCGCCTGGCGGGCATGGCCTCGCTGATCCACGCCCACGCCGTGGAACGCGCCTGCCACCAACTGGAGATCGCCTGCGGCGAAAGCTCCGTGCGCAAGCTCGCCGATGCCGTCGACGACCTGGTGACGGCACTGGGCGAGCTGCAATGCGAACTGCACGACTGGATGACGATGACCGCGCCTCAAGGCACGGCGAAGTCATAGCGTTGCGGGCCTTCGTCCAGGATCGACAGGTCCAGCGGGCGAATGGCTCCCATCCAGATGGCTCGGTCGCGATGGTCGAGCAGATCGTTGCCGGTGACCGGGTGGATGAACACCACCAGGTCCTGCCGATGGATGGCCAGCCAGGGCACCAGCTCGCCGAACACCTCGGGAGCGAATGCCAGCTGGCAGCTCCAGTCCGGATGCGGCCCTACCGGCCGCTCATGGACCCGCCCCATCTTCAGCGGAAAGCGCCGCGCCGCCTCTTCGCAAAGGGCGCGGGCTCGCTCGATGCTCTGCGCATCGAAATAGACGTGAGCATGGAAGCCCTGGATGCGGGGGGTGGAATACTCGTTCATCGTCACCTCTTCAAGCGCCGCCGGCCTGCAACTCGGCCTGCAGCCAGTCGACGAAACCGTCGACCAGCCGCTGGCGCCGCTTGCGCTCCGGCAATACCGCATAGTACCCGTATCGCGACAGGCAGCTCTCGCCAATGGGCCGGCAAAGCAGCCCCTGTTCGAGCAGGCCGTCGACCAGGTGGCGCCAGCCGATGGCCACGCCCTGGCCGGCGATGGCCGCCTGGATCAGCAAGGTGTAGTTGTCGAAGCTGAGCACCGCCGGAATCGGCTGCCGATCGATGGCCAACGCTTCGAACAACGCCGGCCAGTCGAACCAGCGGGCGTGCTGCGCCGGCTTCAGATGCAGCATCGGCAGGCGCGCCAGGTGCGCCTTGGCCAGCGGCAACTGCAATCCCTCGACCAGCCGCGGGCTACAGACCGGGAACACCTCCTCGCGAAACAGCCGGTGCGCTTCGCCGTGCTTGGAACGACCGTCGCCGAACAGGATCGCCACGTCGATATCGCCGCGCTGGCCGGCCAGGCCGCGCTCGCTGGTCACCAGGCTCACGTCCAGGTGCGGATGGGCCTGGTGGAAGCGCGGAAGGCGCGGCATCAGCCAGTAGGCAGCGAAGGCGTAGTCGGTGGCCACCTGGAGCACCTCGTGGCGCTGGCGCGCGCCCAGCGCGGCGATGCCGGCATCGATCGTCTCGAGGCCGGCGGCCACGTGGCGGAGCAGGAGCTGGCCGGCGTCGGTGAGCACGATGCCTCGATGGACGCGCTGGAACAGAGGGGTCGCCAGCTCTTTCTCCAGGCGTTTGATCTGCTGGCTGACCGCAGGCTGGGTGGTCCCCAGCTCCTCGGCGGCAGCGGTGAAGCTGAGCTGGCGGGCGGCGGACTCGAATACCCGGAGCAGGTCGAGGGACAGCGGCATGAGGCGTTCTCCCATAAGCCAGGCTTATCCAACGCATCCAGCCCCATGCGGTTTACCAGGGATTTCGATGCACTGATGATCGACGCAGCACTATCGCATAACCCAATCGCATGGGATAAGCCGCCCGATGAAGACCTCGCCGAACATCCTGTTCATCATGGCCGACCAGATGGCCGCGCCGCTGCTGCCGCTTCACGATCCGCGCTCGGTGCTGCGCATGCCTCACCTCTCGCGCCTCGCCGAACGGGCCGTGGTGTTCGACTCGGCGTACTGCAACAGCCCGCTCTGCGCGCCGTCGCGCTTCACCCTGGTCAGCGGTCGCTTGCCTACCCGCATCGGCGCCTGGGACAACGCCGCCGACTTCGCCGCCGATACCCCCACCTACGCCCACTACCTGCGCAACCTCGGCTATCGCACGGCGCTGTCGGGCAAGATGCACTTCTGCGGTCCCGACCAGTTGCACGGCTACGAGGAACGCCTGACCAGCGACATCTATCCGGCGGACTATGGCTGGGCGGTGAACTGGGACGAGCCGGAGGTGCGCCCGAGCTGGTACCACAACATGTCCTCGGTTTTGCAGGCCGGTCCCTGCGTGCGCACCAACCAGCTGGACTTCGACGAGGAGGTGGTGTTCAAGGCCCGCCAGTACCTCTACGACCATGTTCGCCAGCACGCCGGCCAGCCATTCTGCCTGACCGTGTCGATGACCCATCCGCACGACCCCTACAGCATCCCGGCGAGCTACTGGAATCTCTACCGCGACGAGGACATCCCGCTGCCGCGCCAGCGCTTCGCCCAGGAGGAGCAGGACCCTCATTCGCAACGCCTGCTGAAGGTCATCGACCTGTGGGACAAGCCGTTGCCCGAGGAGCGCATCCGCGCCGCCCGGCGTGCCTACTTCGGCGCCTGCAGCTACGTCGACGCGCAGATCGGTGCGCTGCTGGCGACCCTGGAGGAATGCGGGCTGGCCGACGACACCATCGTGGTGTTCTCCGGCGACCATGGCGACATGCTCGGCGAGCGCGGCCTCTGGTACAAGATGCACTGGTTCGAGATGGCCGCGCGCGTGCCGCTGCTGGTCCATGCGCCGGCGCGCTTCGCGCCGCGCCGCATCGGCGCTTCGGTATCCACCGTGGACCTGCTGCCGACCCTGGTGGAGCTGGCCGGCGGCCAGGTCGATCCACGCCTGCCGCTGGAAGGCCGCTCGCTGCTGCCGCACCTGCGCGACGGCAGCGGGCATGACGAGGTGATCGGCGAATACACCGCCGAGGGCACCCTCAGCCCGCTGATGATGATCCGCCGCGGCGACTACAAGTTCATCTACTCCGAGCAGGACCCCTGCCTGCTCTACGACCTGCGCAACGACCCGCAGGAGCGCGAGAACCTCGCCGCCAGTCCGGCCCATCGCGGAACGTTCGAGGCGTTCCTCGACGAGGCCCGGCGACGCTGGGACATCCCCGCGATCACCCGCGCCGTACTCGACAGCCAGCGCCGCCGACGTCTGGTGGCCGCCGCGCTGGCGCGAGGGCGGCTGGCCAGTTGGGACCACCAGCCGTGGGTCGACGCCAGCCAGCAGTACATGCGCAACCATATCGACCTGGACGATCTCGAGCGCCGCGCGCGCTTCCCGCAACCCTGAGCACGAGGGCACTTCCATGAACCGGCTTCCCACCTGCCTGCTGGCCGCCACCCTGTTCCTGGGCAGCGCCTCGCTATACGCCGAAGACCCCGCCTGTGCCCGCGTCAGGCTGGCCGATCCAGGCTGGAGCGATATCGCGGTGACCAACGCCACCGCCGCGTTTCTCCTGGAAAGCCTCGGCTACCAGGTGAAGATCGATACCCTGTCGGTGCCGATCATCTATGGCGGCCTGCGCGACGGCCAGGTGGACGCCTTCCTCGGCGGCTGGATGCCCGCGCACCAGGACTATCACGACAAGTTCGTCGCCAGCGGCCAGGTCGAACGCCTCGCTCGCAACCTCGATGGCACCCGCTTCACCCTGGCGGTGCCGCGCTACGTCTGGGACGCCGGCGTACACCGCTTCGAAGACCTCGCCGCGCAAGGGCAACGCTTCAACCGCAAGCTGTACGGGATCGGCTCCGGCGCGCCGGCCAATCAGTCGATCCAGAAGATGATCGACGCCAACCAGTTCGGCCTCGGCGACTGGAAGCTGGTGGAGTCCAGCGAGCAGGCGATGCTCGCCGAACTCGGCCGGGCCGAGAAGCGCCAGCGCTGGCTGGTGTTCCTCGGCTGGACGCCACACCCGATGAACATCCGCCATGACCTGCGCTACCTGGAAGGCGGCGAGCAGTACTTCGGCGACCGCGGCCAGGTCTACACCCTGGCACGCAAGGGCTACGCCGCGCAGTGCCCGAACCCGGCGCGGCTGCTGGCCAACCTGCGCTTCGACCTGGACATGGAGAACCGCCTGATGAGCGACGCGCTGGAAGGCACGGCGACTCCGGCCTCGGCGACCCGCGCCTGGCTCAAGGCCAACCCGCGGGTGCTCGAGGCCTGGCTGCAAGGGGTGACCAGCCGCGACGGCGGCGACGCCCTGGCCGCGGTTCGCGGCCAGCCATAGCGCCATGTGGACGCGCCTGCTGCCGTTCCTCGCCTGGCTACCGGGGCTACGCCGGGGCACGCTCGGGCGCGAGGCCTGGGTCGGCCTGAATGGCGCGATCCTGGCACTGCCGCAATCGATGGCCTATGCGCTGATCGCCGGCCTGCCAGCGGAGTACGGCCTGTACGCGGCGATGCTGCCAGTGGCGATCGCCTGCCTGTGGGGCTCGTCGCGCTACCTGGTGAGCGGTCCCACCGCGGCGATCTCGGTGCTGCTGTTCAGTTCGGTGGCCCCGCTGGCGCCGCTGGGCAGCCCGCAATACGTCCAGGCCGTGCTGCTGCTGACCTTTCTCGCCGGCGCCTTCCAGTGGCTGCTCGGCGTCCTGCGCGTCGGGTCGCTGGTCAATTTCGTCTCGCATTCGGTGATGCTCGGCTTCACCCTTGGCGCGGCGCTGCTGATCGTCCTCGGCCAACTGCCCTATCTTCTCGGCCTGGCCGCGAGCGGGGAGGGCGCAGCGCCGGGAAACGGCTGGCGGCTGCTGGCGCGGTTCGCCGAGTTCGATGGCCCATCGCTGCTGGTGGGCGGCTTCAGCTTCGCGCTCAGCCTGCTGGTCAGGCGCCTGCGACCGCGCTGGCCGGCCCTGCTGCTTGGCTTGCTGGGCGGTGCCACGCTGGTCTGGGCGCTACCCGGGACCTTCGCCTCGGTAGCCCATGTGCAGGCCTTATCGAGTGCACTGCCGGGTTGGAATCCGCTGGTCTTCGATCCCCGATCGATCCTCGACCTGCTACCTGCGGCGGTGGCCTGCGGCATGCTCGGGCTGGTCACCAGCCTGTCGATCGCCCGCGCCCTGGCCGCGCGCCAGGGAGACGCGTTCGATGCCAACCAGGAGGTCCGCGCCCAGGGTCTGTCGAACCTGCTCGGGCCTTGGCTGTCGGCGAGCCTGTCGGCGGGTTCCTTCACCCGCTCCGGGCTCAATCTGGAAGCCGGTGCGCGCTCCCCGCTGGCGGGTGCGTTTTCGGCGCTCTGGGTGGCACTGCTGGCCGTGCTCGGTGCGCGCCTGATCGAACATGTACCGTTGCCGGCGATGGCCGCAGGCATCCTGCTGATCGCCTGGGGCCTGATCGACCGCCCGGCGCTCCGCGCGCTCTACCGCAGCGGCCGCGCCGAATGCCTGGTGGCCGGCCTAACCGCCCTGGCCACGCTGCTGTTGCCGCTGCAGAACGCCATCTACGCGGGAGTGCTGGCGTCGCTGTTCTTCTACCTGCGGCGCACCTCGACACCACGCGTACTGCGCCAGCGCAACGACGAGGAAGAGGTGCTGCGCATCGAAGGCTCGATCTTCTTCGGCGCCTGCGACTACCTGCAACGCCTCATGCGCCAATGCGACAGGCCACGGCTGGTGCTGGACGCCCGCCAGGTGAACTTCATCGACTTCGCCGGCGCAGTGCTGTTGCAGCAGGAAGCCCGCCGCCTGCACGCCGAGGGACGCTGCCTGGTATTGCGCCACGCTCGCCCGCAGGTCCGCGAAGCGCTGGGCCGGCAGGCCGACGAAGGCTGCCGCCTGCACTACGAAGGCTGACGCTCAGGGCGCCGCCGGCGATGTCGGTGCGCTGTCGCCGGGCAGCAGTTGCGGCGATTCCCGCTGCAGCTTGTCGCGCATCATCTCCAACTGTCCAAGGGCGGCGCGAGCCTCGTCGATTTCCTCGGCGCTGCGCTCGCCACCCTGTTCGGCCGCCTCGATCCGCGCGCGGATTTCCGGGATCTGCTGTACGCCGCTGGTGTAGGCCTGTACCAGTTCGCGGGTCTGTCGTTCCTCGAAGGCCTGGTACTGCTTCGGATCGGCCAGCTCCTGCGCCGTCGCGCCCTGGCGTGGTTGCAGGCCGCCGAGCGGCGGGCTGCGCGGGTCGCCCTCGTCGCGCAGCATCTGCATGAACTGGATCGCCTGCTCGCGATCCAGTTCCGCCACCGGCGGCTCCGCCTCGTACGCCGGTGCCACCGCTTGCGATCGTACCGGCGCCAGCGGCGGCGGACGGTCGTCGACCGCGGGCAGCGCCGCAACCGTCCTGGCTGGCGGCGGAGAAGACGAGGAAGCGGCCATATCGGCGGGCGCCAGCAACACGCCGGCGCAGGCCAGGGCGATCGCCAGCCCGCTGCAGCCGAGGGCAACGCCGAGCCAGCGCTTCACAGGCCTTCCACCCTGGCGCCGGCCAGCAGGTTGCGCAGGCGCGTCTCGAACTGTGCTGCCAGTTGCTCGCGCGCCACCGCCTGGTTCACCTCGAAGCGCACGCTGCGGTCGTCGAGGGGCAACTGGCGATCCTCGCGGCTACGCACCCGGACGATCTCGAACGCGCCGTCGATGCGCATCGGCTGGGAAACCGTATCGGCCTTCTGGATCAGCGCAGTCTTGCGCAGCAGGTCGAGCCGGCCGTCCTGGGGCCGTATCAGGCCTAGGTCGCCGGGCGGGTCGCGGTCCCTGTCGTCGGCCAGGGAATAGCGGCGTACCGCCTCGTCGAAGGCCAGGCCGTTGCGCAACTCGGCGTAGACCTTGTCCGCGCTCGCCTGGTCGGCCAGGCGGATATGCGCCGCCTGCACCTGCGCGACGTTGCGGTAACGCTCCAGGTTGCGCCGATAGTAGGCCTCGGCGTCCTTGTCGCTGACCTTGCCGGCGAGTTCCCGCAGCGCCTCGGACTCATGGTGGAAATCACTGTAGAGGCCGATCTGGTGCAGATAGCGATGGCGCACCAGCTTGTCCCGCACCAGGGTCCTCACGCCCTGCCGCTCTGCCGGGCCGAAGCCGTCCCGGGCCAGGCGGTACCAGAGGTAGTCGCGGCGGATGCGGGTCTGGACCTGGCGCGCCAGGTAGGCGAGGTTGCCCTGCTGCAATTCCACCTGGCCCTGGACGTTGTCGCCTTCGTACAGCGATAGCAGGTCGAGGACCTGTGCCGGCTGGCCGGGAAACTGCCAGCCGATCAGCTCGACCCCGGCCGCCTCGCGGCGCTGCGTCTCATCCAGCAGCAGGCTGTTTTCCACCAGGCCGCGGCTCCTCGGCGCCAGCACCTCGCGCAAACGCTCCGCGCTCAGGGCCCGGGGCTGGCGCAGGTATGGCCCGAGGTCCTCGCGGTAGCGCCTGCCGTATACCTGTTCGAGCAGGTTGCCGGCCTCGATCTCCACGCTGGCGTCGAGATCGGCGCGGCTCTGCGCGGTGAGCTGGTCTTCCACCGCGCGCGCCAGCAGGCGGTTTTCCACCAGGCCGCGGCGCAACTGCTGCGGGTCGGTGTTGAACTTGACCCGCGACAGGGCTTGCTCGAGCAGGTCGACGCTTTTCCCCGGCAGCACCTCGCCGTCGATCCGCAGATCCTGCGGCGCCTTGGCGGGGACGCCATGGGCGCTCCACGCCAGCAGCCCGAGGGCGACCCCGCACAGTGCGCGACGCCAGCCCCGAGCGCGGTCAGAGAGCAGTCTGTGCATCGAAGCTGTTGGCGCCCTTGGTCAGTACGGTGACGGTCAGGGCGATGGACTCGGGAATCAGCTCCTTCGCCACCCGCAGGCGCGTCTCGTAGCTGGTGTCGTAGAGCGGCTCGGGACGCGCGTAGGCGACCTGGCCGGTCTGGGTGAGCAGGTCGCGGATGCTCTTGCTCGGATCGTAGCGCCCCACCAGGTTGGCCACCGCCGCCGGGTCGTTGAGCTTCTCGCTGGCGTAGTGGTCGTCGACCCAGCCTTCCCAGCTGGAATGGCCGTTGGCCGAGGTGATCCACACATGGTGCGGCTGGGCCACGTCGCCGGTGGCGTGCAGGGCATAGCCGATGGTTTGCAGCGAAGGCGCGGCGCGGAACTGCTCGAACCAGTAGGTGGCGAGGTTGTCGATCGGCTGGAAGGCGGCGGTCTGGAAGTCGCCGTAGTGCTCCTGCCAGTCCGAGCGGGTGCCCTGGCGGTAGTGCGCCTCGGTGGTGTCGAAGTCCTCGCGCTTCAGCTCGCGGTTGTAGAGATAGACCATGGCGTACCAGTCGACGTCGGCGATGCCGCCGTCGACCTTGTGGTAGCGGTAGTCGTAGCCGCCGTGGGGGTTGCCATGAGAGTCGCCGTCGCGGGCCAGGTTGAGGAAGTGCCAGTACGAGGTGTAGTTGACGATGCCCGAAGCCGCGCCCCACAGCGGCGCGTGTTCGTAGCCGACCCACCAGCCCCCGAGACGGGTGTCCTTGAAGTCGTCCACGTCGAAGGCCGCCTGGCCGAGGATCTCCCCGGCCTGCGCCTCGCTGCCGGCGGCGCTCACGTAGAACCGGTAGGCCTGACGCATCTCCTCGGTGGCGTAGGAGGAGTTCATGAAGGCCAGGGCGTCCTTGACGATGTTCTTGTGGGTCGGTTGCGACCAGGCGTTGGCCTGGCTGGCGATGGCGCAGATGCAGAGACCGGCGGCCAGGCGGGCGAAGGTTTTCATCGGCAGCGCTCGAGAGTGAGTGAAGCCTGAAGTCTTAACCCGGTTTTGTGATTCCTACATGTCAGATGGAAACCGATTTGAGACGTACGTCTCAAATGCTGCCTGACAACTCAGACAGTTGCCAATTGCCGGCGCAGCGTCTCCAACACCGGCGCCGAGGCAGGACGCACGCCACGCCAGAGGAAGAATGCCTCGGCGGCCTGCTCCACCAGCATGCCCAGGCCATCCAGGGTACGCGCCGCACCGCGTTCGGCGGCCCAGCGGTTGAAGGCGGTCGGTTCCTTGGCATACATCATGTCGTAGCAGACGGTACGGCCGGGCTCGATCACGCTCTGCGCCAGCGGCGGCACGTCGCCGGCAAGACTGGCCGAGGTGCCGTTGACGACCAGGTCGAAAGGCCCTTCGACCTCGGCGAAACCGCAGCCGCGCACCGCGCCGAGATCGGCGAACCGCTCGGCCAGATCCACGGCCTTCCGCGCCGTGCGGTTGGCGATCAGCAGCTCCGCCGGGCACTCGCCGAGGAAGGGTTCGAGCACCCCGCGCACCGCACCGCCGGCGCCGAGCAGGAGAACCCGCTTGCCGCGCAGCTCGACCCCGGCGTTCGCCGTCAGGTCCCGCAGCAAGCCCGCGCCGTCGGTGTTGTCGCCGCGCAGGCGACCGTCGGCCAGGCGGATCAGGGTGTTCACCGCCCCGGCCCGGGTGGCCCGCTCGCTCAATTCGTCCACCAGACGATAGGCCTCTTCCTTGAACGGCACGGTGACATTGGCGCCCTTGCCCTGCTCGAAGAAGCGCCGGGCGAACCCGGGGAAATCGTCCAGCGGCGCCAGCTGCGCGTCATAGACCAGCGCCTCGCCGGTCTGCTCGGCGAACAGGCGGTGGATCAGCGGCGACTTGCTATGGCCGATGGGGTTGCCGAATACGCAATAGCGGTCCATGGGTCGTTCCTTTGCCGGGGTGGGACGGGACGAGCGGACTCGTCCCCTGCGGGCTGGTCAGGGCTGGCCGGCGAGCCAATCGCGGTCGGCGAGGAAATACTCGGTCAGGCGCGCTTCCTCGCTGCCCGGCTCGGGTTTCCAGTCATAGCCCCAGCGCACCTGCGGCGGCAACGACATCAGGATCGATTCGGTACGGCCGCCGGACTGCAGGCCGAACAGGGTGCCACGATCGAAGACCAGGTTGAACTCCACGTAGCGACCGCGACGATAGGCCTGGAACTCTCGCTGCCGTTCATCGAACGGCGTGTGCTTGCGGCGCTGGACGATCGGCAGGTAGGCGTCGATATAGGCATCGCCGATGGCGCGGATGAAGGCGAAGCAGGTGTCGAAGTCCCACTGGTTGAGGTCGTCGAAGAACAGGCCGCCGATGCCGCGCGGCTCGTTGCGGTGCTTGAGATGGAAGTAGCGGTCGCACCATTCCTTGTAGCGCGGGTAGACGTCCGCGCCGAACGGCGCGCAGGCGTCGCGAGCGACCCGGTGCCAATGCACGCAGTCTTCCTCGTGGGCGTAGTAAGGGGTCAGGTCGAAGCCGCCGCCGAACCACCAGACCGGCTCCTCGCCTTCCTTCTCGGCGCAGAAGAAACGCACGTTGGCATGGGAAGTCGGCACGTGGGGGTTTTCCGGATGGATCACCAGCGACACACCGAGCGCCTGGAAACCGCGCCCGGCCAGTTCCGGCCGATGGGCGCTGGCCGAGGGCGGCAGGCTATCGCCGAAGACGTGGGAAAAATTCACTCCGCCCTTCTCGATCAATGCGCCGTCGCCGATTACCCGCGTCCGTCCGCCGCCACCGGCCGGACGCTCCCAGGCGTCCTCGGCGAAGCGGGCCTTGCCGTCCTCCGCCTCGAGGGCGGCGCAAATGCGGTCTTGCAGGTCGAGCAGGTAGGTTTTGACAGCGGCGATACGGTCGGTCACGGAGTTCACCTTGGAGCGGGGAGGCCGCGCGGGGCGCGGGCTGGCGACGAAACGAGGGCGCAAGCATACCACCCTGGATGGGTAGCCGGCGCTTGACGGCCGTCAAGGGGAAGGCTTGGATGAAGGCCTTTACCCAGGGTCGCCCACCCGGCGCGACCGTCCGAAACCCTGACGAAGCAGGAGTTCCAGCATGGCCAAGCGCATCCAGTTCGCTGCCTACGGCGGCCCCGAAGTCCTCGAATACCGCGACTACCAACCCGCCGAGCCGGGCCCCCGGGAAGTCCGCGTGCGCAATCGCGCCATCGGCCTGAACTTCATCGACACCTATTACCGCAGCGGCCTCTATCCGGCCCCCGGCTTACCCTCGGGACTGGGTAGCGAAGGTGCCGGCGAGGTCGAGGCGGTGGGCAGCGAAGTGACCCGTTTCAAGATCGGCGACCGCGTCGCCTACGCCACCGGCCCGCTGGGCGCCTACAGCGAACTGCATGTGCTGGCGGAGGAGAAGCTGGTCCACCTGCCCGACGGCATCGACTTCGAACAGGCCGCCGCGGTGATGCTCAAGGGGCTCACCACCCAATACCTGCTGCGCCAGACCTACGAACTGCGGGGCGGCGAAACCATTCTCTTCCATGCCGCCGCGGGCGGCGTGGGCCTGTTCGCCTGCCAATGGGCCAAGGCCCTTGGAGTGCAACTGATCGGCACCGTCAGCTCGCCGGAAAAGGCGCGCCTGGCCAGGCAGCACGGTGCCTGGGAGACCATCGACTACAGCCACGAGAACGTGGCGCGGCGGGTGCTCGAACTGACCGACGGGAAGAAGTGCCCGGTGGTCTACGACTCGGTGGGCAAGGATACCTGGGAAACCTCGCTGGACTGCGTGGCGCCGCGCGGCTTGCTGGTCAGCTTCGGCAACGCCTCGGGGCCGGTGACCGGGGTCAACCTCGGCATCCTCTCGCAGAAGGGTTCGCTGTACGTGACCCGGCCGACCCTGGGCAGCTACGCCGATACCCCGGAAAAACTCCAGGCGATGGCCGACGAGCTGTTCGGCCTGATCGAGCGCGGCGACATCCGCATCGAGATCAACCAGCGCTTCGCCCTGGCCGAAGCAGCCAGGGCGCATACCGAACTGGCCGCACGGCGAACCACCGGCTCGACCGTACTGTTGCCCTGAAGCGCGTACTCAGGCCGGGCGGATGACCTGCCCGGTCACCAGGTCGCGGATCAGGCTGGGGTTGCGGCGCCCGCCAAGGGCGCCGCCGAGGATAGCGTCCAGCTCGTCGTGGAAGTATTGCTCCACCCGCAGCCGCGTGCGCGCCGCCGGGCGCCCGGCCGGATTGGCCGAGGTGGAGATCAGCGGACCGGTGAGATGGCACAGTTCCTGTACCAGGGGGTGGTCGGTGACCCGCACGGCGACGCTGTCATGGACGCCGGTGACCCACTCCGGCAGGCGCTCCTGGTGCGGCACCAGCCAGGTGTTCGGCCCCGGCCAGGTACCGGCCAGGCGGTCCAGCCAGACGTCCGGCAGGTCTTCGAGAAGGAAGTCGAGCTGGTGGATGTTCGCCGCCACCACGATCAGGCCCTTTTCCACCGGCCGCGCCTTCAGCGCCAGCAGGCGATACACCGCATCCTCGTTCCACGGGTCGCAGCCGAGCCCCCATACCGCCTCGGTGGGATAGGCGATCACGCCGCCCTCGCGGACGACCCGGGCGGCGCATTGCGCACGAAAGCTGCTGATCATCGACTCACTCCAGCGGACAGGGTGCGCGAAGTGTACGGTTTCAGCCGGAGCGATGCACCCAGGTGCCGGCCTCGCAGGCGACCCGGCCGTCGAGTTCCAGTTCGCTGAGCGTCGCCAGCACGTCGGGCAGCGTCATGCCGCTGGCGGCAGCCAGGCCTTCGCTGGTGTAGGGCGCGGCGCGCAGCAGCGCCAGCAAAGGGTGGGGCAGGGGCTGCGCCGGCGCTTCCGCTGGCTCCGCCTGCGCCCAGCCGCGCAGTGCTTCGAGCACGTGCCCGACGCTTTCCACCAGCAGCGCGCCATCGCGAATCAGTTGGTGGCAGCCACGTGCGCCGGGATGGTGGATGGAACCCGGAATGGCGTACACCTCGCGACCCTGTTCCGCCGCCAGCCGCGCGGTGATCAGCGAGCCGCTGGCGGGACTTGCCTCGACCACCAGCACACCCAGCGAGAGTCCGCTGATGATGCGGTTGCGCCGGGGAAAGTTTGCCGGCAGCGGCGGACTGTCCAGCGGCAGCTCCGAGACCAGCGCGCCGCCACCCTCGACGATGCGCCGCGCCAGCGCCTCGTGGCGCCGCGGATAGAGCCTGCGCAGGCCGGTGCCGAGGACTGCCACGGTCGCGCCGCCAACCTCCAGCGCGCCCTCGTGGGCGGCGCCATCGATTCCCAGGGCCAGCCCGCTGGTGATGGCGAAGCCGCCCTGCGCCAGGCTGCGCGCAAAGCTCCGGGCGGTGCCCAGCCCGGCGGGGCTGGCGCGGCGGCTGCCGACCATCGCCAGTTGCGGCCGTTCCAGAGTCTCCGGGGTGCCTTCGACGTACAGCAGCGGCGGGGCATCGGCGACTTCGGCGAGCAGTGCCGGGTATCCCGGGTCGTCCCACATCAGCAGGTGCCTGCGCGGACCTTCCAGCCAGCGCAGGGCTTCACCCGCCGCTTCCCGCACCGCCGGGCTGCGCCGCGCGGCAGCGGCCTCGGCAGGCACTCCCAGGGTGCGCCAGGCGCCGGCTGGCGCGGCAAGCGCGGAAGAGGCCGAACCGAAGGCCTCGATCAAGCGCAGGAAGCGCATGGGTCCCAGTTCGGGCAGGCCATGCAGGCGCAGCCGTGCTTCCAGTTCGGCTGGAGAATGGTTCTTCATCGCGACTCATCCATAGCAGGCAGGTCCATCGCTGACAGGAAGAGGGGAAGGGTCCGGCTTCCATCCTGGAAACCGTCGTATGAAATTTCCTTCCCCCAGAAACGCGAAACCCCCGCCGAGGCGGGGGTTTCGAGTCAGGGATTCTGCACCCTGTCGGTTACCGAGAGCGGCCTGCTGGCCATCAGAACCAGGGCGTAGCTCAGCTTCTTGTAGGTACGGAACACCATCAGCAGGCCGGCGCGTTCGTCGGGAATCTTCACCGACTCACCGGTAACGCGGTCGCGCACCGTCTCGCCGACCTTGTAGATCGCCAGCACGTTGCCCTCGGCCAGCCCGTCGCGCTGGCCACGGTTCAGGGTGACCACGTCGAACTGGCCGATCTGGGTCACGCCGCGCGGTACGTCGATGATTTCGCCCTTCACCTCGCGGCTCGGCTCGCCGGGCATGAAGGTGGAATTCACCGCACGCTCCTCGGTGGGGAACAGGCGGTCGCCCAGGCGCACTTCCTGGGTGGTGCGGGTCAGCGCCAGGGTCGCGACGTCGCCTTCGGTGGCTACCACCTCGCCGCCGCCGATGTCGTCGGCGTTGATGCCGAGGACTTCCTTGGTCTTCGGATCGATGTAGACCTTGCCCTGGCGGAAGATGCCATAGGCCGGCTGGCCGTCGGCGAACTTGCCGCGGGCGTAGATGCGGTCGCCGGTGCCGCTGACGATCCGCTCGGCGTTGCCGGCGACGATGTACGGCGCACTGGTGAAGGTCTTCTCGTCATCGACGATGCGGTTGGCCAGCAGGAAGCTGTTGATCTTGTCCAGCGGGATGGTCGGGATAGCCTCGGCGATCGGCGTGCTGCGGATCTTCGGCGACAGCTTGATGGTCCCGCGCGATTCGCCACGGTTCAGCACCAGGCGCGGCTGGCCATCGACGTAGACCAGGCTGAGGGTGTCGCCGGGGTAGATCAGGTGGGGATTCTGGATCTGCGGGTTGGCGTGCCAGAGTTCCGGCCACTTCCATGGCTGGCGGAGGAATTTCCCCGAGATGTCCCACAGGGTATCGCCCCTGACCACCGTGTAGCGGTCCGGATGCCCTTCCCTGAGGTCGACCTGGGCCTGCGCCAGACCGCTCGCGGCAAGGAGCAGAAGGGCGACTAGTGATTTCCTCATGCAGTGAATCCCTTTATCATGTCGACATACGCGAAACGCCCGAAGCCCGCGAGAAACGCGGTCTGAAGCCGTTTTCAAGCTGCGCGCCATCTTAGCAGCGGATTTTCAATCGATTCCACAAGTGCATCACAAACGCATATGGCCATCCTGAACATTCTCGAATTCCCCGATCCGCGCCTGCGGACCATCGCCAAACCGGTGGAGGTGGTCGACGACGCGGTGCGCCAGCTGATCGACGACATGTTCGAAACCATGTACGAAGCCCCGGGCATCGGCCTCGCCGCGACCCAGGTGAACGTGCACAAGCGCATCGTGGTCATGGACCTCAGCGAAGACAAGTCCGAGCCGAGGGTATTCATCAACCCCGAGTTCGAACCGCTGACCGAGGAAATGGACCAGTACCAGGAAGGCTGCCTGTCGGTACCCGGCTTCTACGAGAACGTGGACCGACCGCAGAAGGTCCGGATCAAGGCCCTCGACCGCGACGGCAACCCCTTCGAGGAAGTCGCCGAAGGCCTGCTGGCGGTATGCATCCAGCACGAATGCGACCACCTCAACGGCAAGCTGTTCGTCGACTACCTGTCCACCCTCAAGCGCGACCGCATCCGCAAGAAGCTGGAAAAGCAGCATCGACAGCAGGCGTGACCCCATCCCCCAAAGGCTTGCCCCGGCAAGCCTTTTTCTTTTAGCGAGCCCCGCATGAGCCAAGCATTGCGCATCGTCTTCGCCGGAACCCCGGAATTCGCCGCCGAGCATCTCAAGGCCCTGCTCGACACCCCACATCGGATCGTCGCCGTCTACACCCAGCCCGACCGGCCGGCCGGCCGCGGGCAGAAACTGATGCCCAGCGCGGTGAAGAGCCTGGCCCTGGAGCATGGCCTACCGGTCATGCAGCCGCAGAGCCTGCGCAATGCCGAGGCCCAGGCGGAGCTGGCGGCGCTGCGCGCGGACCTGATGGTGGTGGTCGCCTATGGCCTGATCCTGCCCCAGGCGGTACTCGATATCCCGCGCCTGGGCTGCATCAACAGCCACGCCTCGCTGCTGCCGCGCTGGCGCGGCGCCGCGCCGATCCAGCGCGCGGTGGAAGCCGGCGACGCGGAGAGCGGCGTCACCGTGATGCAGATGGAAGCCGGGCTCGACACTGGCCCGATGCTGCTCAAGGTGAGCACGCCGATTTCCGCCGCGGACACCGGCGGCAGCCTGCACGACCGGCTCGCCGCGCTCGGCCCGAAAGCGGTGGTCGAAGCCATCGCCGGCCTGGCCGCCGGCACCCTGCATGGCGAGGTCCAGGACGACGCCCTGGCCACCTACGCGCACAAGCTGAACAAGGACGAGGCACGCCTCGACTGGAGCCGTCCGGCCGTCGAACTGGAGCGCCAGGTCCGCGCCTTCACCCCGTGGCCGGTCTGCCACACCAGCCTCGCCGATGCTCCGCTGAAAGTCCTCGGCGCCAGCCTGGGGCAGGGTAGCGGGGCGCCCGGAACCATCCTCGAGGCCAGCCGCGACGGCCTGCTGGTCGCCTGCGGCGAAGGCGCCCTGCGCCTGACCCGTCTGCAATTGCCGGGCGGCAAGCCACTGGCCTTCGCCGACCTCTACAACAGCCGTCGCGAGCAATTCGCCGCCGGCCAGGTGCTCGGCCAATGAACCCGCGTCTCGCCGCCTGCCAGGCGCTGGCCGCGGTGCTCGCCGGACGCGCCTCGCTGTCTGGCGCGCTGCCGCCGCAACTGGACAAGGTCGCCCCGCGCGATCGCGGCCTGACCCAGGAGCTGGCCTTCGGCGCGGCGCGCTGGCAACCGCGCCTGCAGGCCCTGGCCGCGCGCCTGTTGCAGAAGCCGTTCAAGGCCGCCGACACCGATATCCACGCCCTGCTGCTGATCGGCCTCTACCAGTTGCTCTACACGCGGATTCCGCCGCACGCCGCGATCGGCGAGACCGTCGGCTGCGCCGACAAGCTGAAGAAGGGCTGGGCCAAGGGCGTGCTCAACGCCGTGCTGCGCCGCGCGCAGCGCGAAGGCGAGACGCTGCTGGCCGAGGTCGACCGCGATCCCTCGGCGCGCCTGGGCCATCCGCGCTGGCTGCTGAAAGCGCTCAAGCAGGCCTGGCCGGAGCAACTCGACGCGCTCTGCGCGGCGAACAACGCACACCCGCCGATGACCTTGCGGGTCAATCGGCGCCATGGCGAGCGCGATGCCTACCTGGCCGAACTCGCCGAAGCCGGGATCGAGGCCCGCGCCTGCGACTACAGCCGCGACGGCATCCAGCTCGCCGCGCCGCGCGACGTACGCGAACTACCGGGCTTCGCGGAGGGCCGCGTCAGCGTCCAGGACGAAGCCGCGCAACTGGCCGCCGAGCTGCTCGAAAGCGCGCCCGGCCAGCGTGTCCTCGACGCCTGCTGTGCGCCTGGCGGCAAGACCTGCCACCTGCTGGAAACCCAGCCGGGACTGGCCGAAGTGGTCGCCGTCGACCTCGAGGAGAGCCGCCTGGTAAGGGTTCGGGAAAACCTCCAGCGGCTCGGCCTGCAAGCCAGCCTGGTCGCCGCCGACGCCAGGGCCACCGGGGAGTGGTGGGACGGCAAGCCGTTCCAGCGCATCCTCCTCGACGCGCCGTGCTCGGCCACCGGGGTGATCCGCCGCCACCCGGACATCAAGCTGGCGCGCAAGCCGGAAGACATCGCCGCCCTGGCGCACCTGCAAGGTGAATTGCTCGACGCACTGTGGCCTACCCTGGAAGTCGGCGGCGTGCTGCTCTATGCCACCTGTTCGGTGATGCCGGCGGAAAACAGCGACAGCATCGCCGCCTTCCTCGCCCGTACGCCCGGCGCCCGCGAACTGGACCTTCCCGGCCCCTGGGGCATGAAACAGCCCCACGGCCGCCAGTTGTTGCCGCAGGTGGAAGGCCACGATGGCTTCTACTATGCCAAGCTGATCAAGATATCCGCCCGTTGATCGAAACCTGACGAGCCGTTCCTGCCATGAAAATCATCATCCTAGGTGCCGGCCAGGTCGGCGGCACACTGGCCGAGCACCTGGCCAGCGAAGCCAACGACATCACCGTGGTCGACACCGACGGCGACCGCCTACGCGACCTCGGCGACCGCCTCGACATCCGCACCGTGCAAGGCAAGGCCTCGTTCCCCACGGTGCTGCGCCAGGCCGGCGCCGACGACGCCGACATGCTGGTGGCGGTGACCAATAGCGACGAAACCAACATGGTCGCCTGCCAGGTCGCCTACACCCTGTTCAACACCCCGACCAAGATCGCCCGCGTCCGCGAGCCGGCCTACCTGACCCGTACCGGCCTGTTCGACAACGAGGCGATCCCGGTGGACGTGCTGATCAGTCCGGAGCAGGTGGTCACCAACTACATCAAGCGCCTGATCGAACATCCCGGCGCGTTGCAGGTGATCGACTTCGCCGAAGGCAAGGCGCAACTGGTCGGCATCAAGGCCTACTACGGCGGCCCTCTGGTAGGGCAGGAGCTGCGCCAGTTGCGCGAGCACATGCCGAACGTGGATACCCGCGTCGCCGCGATCTACCGCCGCAACCGGCCGATCATTCCCCAGGGCGACACGGTGATCGAGGCCGACGACGAAGTCTTCTTCATCGCCGCCAAGGCCCATATCCGCGCGGTAATGGGCGAGATGCGCAGGCTCGACGACAGCTACAAGCGGATCATCATCGCCGGCGGCGGCAATGTCGGCGAGCGCCTGGCCGAGGCCATCGAGAGCCGCTACCAGGTGAAGATCATCGAGCGCAGCCCGCTGCGCTGCCGGCACCTCTCGGATACCCTGGACAGCACCATCGTGCTCAACGGCAGCGCTTCCGACCGCGACCTGCTGCTGGAGGAGAACATCGGCGAGACCGACGTGTTCCTCGCCCTGACCAACGACGACGAGGCCAACATCATGTCCTCGCTGCTGGCCAAGCGGCTCGGCGCGAGCAAGGTGATGACCCTGATCAACAACCCGGCCTATGTCGACCTGGTGCAAGGCGGCGAGATCGACATCGCCATCAGCCCGCAACTGGCGACCATCGGCACCCTGTTGGCCCACGTTCGCCGCGGCGACATCGAGAGCGTACACTCGCTGCGCCGCGGCGCAGCCGAAGCGATCGAGGTGGTGGCCCATGGCGACGCCAAGTCGAGCAAGGTGATCGGTCGCTCGATCAACGAGATCAAGCTGCCGCCGGGCACCACCATCGGCGCGCTGGTGCGCGACGAGGAAGTGCTGATCGCCCACGGCGACACCCACATCGAGAGCGGCGACCACGTGCTGCTGTTCCTGGTCGACAAGAAATACATCCGCGACGTCGAGCGACTGTTCCAGGCCGGCCTGACGTTCTTCTGAGGCACGCCCTATCGCGAACGGCGATAGGGCTTCGGCCTACGAACACGAAGGGGCCGCGTGCCTCCTTCGCAACGGCCGAAGCCCCCTGTTCCGTGCAAAGCCTGGCCGGAGCCGGGCACAATGGCCGACATCGTTGGAAGAGGGCAGGATGATGATCGAAGGTCTGGAAAAGATGCTGGCCAAAGGCGTGGACAATGCGCTGCTGCGCTTCGGCCTGGGCAAGGGCTACCTGGACGCGGGCGACGCCGAACGCGCGACGGAACACCTCCAGCGTTGCGTAGAGCAGGACCCGAAGTATTCCGCTGGCTGGAAACTGCTGGGCAAGGCGCGCCAGGCTGCCGGCGATCTCGCGGGCGCCCGGCAGGCCTGGGAGCAAGGCCTGGCAGCTGCCGCGACGCATGGCGACAAGCAGGCCGAAAAGGAAATGACGGTGTTCCTGCGCAAGCTCGACAGGGCGAGAACCTGAGCGTCCGGCCGAGGCTCGCGCTTCCCCGGCCAGGACGGAGTACAGCGCGTTCTCTCCACCCGTAGGCCGGAGTTCCGGCAGACGGGTCGGGCGTCCTCATCCAGCGCTGGCGGAACGGTTCGAGCACGCCCCGACGACACTTTTACAAAGACCTGTTCCACACATTCGTAGGCAACTTCTGTCAACGATGTAGCCTGCATCCCGAACGCCCAACACCCCATTGAGCGACCGCTGCCGGCCCTCTAGCTTCGACTCATCGCTTCGGTCCAAGCCCGAACGCGACACCCGACTTCAACTACTTTTCCGGAGCCAACATGTCGAAGCACGAGCGTTCGGTCCCGTCCTATGTAGAATACCCATACGAGCAAGCGATTCTCTACGTTCACCGGAACGCCTCCGCCAATGAGATGCTCGAATCCGTACAGGAGCGCCTCAGGGCTCTCCTCGGCCTCCTCCATGCCTTGGAAAGGATCGAAGTGCGGACAGGGCAGGGCGTTCCCATTCAGCGCGTGGCGCACATCCTGGTCACGCTCGGCGGCGATGCCCTGACGCTGCTCACGGCCGCGCACCGGGCTACCACCTCCTAACGAAGAAGGGCGCAACGGTCACGGCCGTTGCGCCCTTCCTCCAGACTGCCTCGATGAGCCTCAAGCGTTGCTCTGCGGCCGCCCCGGCAGCATCTTCAGGATGCCGTTGAGTAGCATGCCGTAGAGCGGCACGAACAGCAGAAGACTGATACTCAGCTTCACTCCGTAGTCCACCGTGGCGATTTCCACCCAGTGCTGCGCCATGAACGGATTGTCGCTGCGCCAGAACGCCACGAAGAAGAAGGTGAAGGTGTCCAGCAGGTTGCCGAGGATGGTCGAGGCGACTGGCGCGGTCCACCAGTGCCGGGAACGACGGAGGCGGTCGAATACCTGGATGTCGAGGATCTGCCCGAGCACATAGGCGAGGAAGCTTGCCAGGGATATCCGTGCGACGAAGGTGTTGAACTCCAGCAGCGCGGAGAAACCACGGAACGCCGCTTCCTGGAACAACACCGAGACCACGTAGGAGGCGATCAACGCCGGGATCATGACCCGGGCGATGACCAGCCGGGCAGGGCCCTTGCCCAGCAAGCGCACGGTGAGGTCGGTAGCCAGGAAGATGAACGGAAAGCTGAAGGCGCCCCAGGTGGTGTGCCAGCCAAACAGGGTGATCGGCAACTGCACCAGGTAGTTGCTGGCGATGATGATGAAGATGTGGAAGGCGATCAGGCCGGCCAGGGTGCCGCGCCAGGCCGCCGGAGAAGAAGCTGACATGTACTGTCCTTTTTGCGCGATGGGGTGAGGGAACCCATGCCCGGCACCATGCCGAGCGGCGCGCATTCTAGCCGATAACCGGCAGCGGTTTCGCCCACTCTGTGATCAGTGGCTCATGCCTGGGGTTCCACGTGGAACATCACCGTTCAGGCTTCGCTGAGAAAGCGCAGGCCGACGCCTTCCGCATCGACTCGCACGACTTCCATCTGCAGGATCGGCGCGTCGATCGGCAGATCCTGTACCTGGCCAGTAACGACACTGCCTGTTGGGAGCTGGGTCAGATCCGGGTGTTTGACATAGACCCCGGTGTCGGAGAGGTCGCGTGTCTGCGCCATCAGCTCGCCAAATAACGGGTGACTGATACGGATTCGGCACTTGAGCGGGGTTCGTGGGTATTGTCGTTGATTATCCATCGAGTCCCTCGGAACCTGCGGAGGAGGCGGCAGAGCTGAGCATAGTACCCGGATATGAAAAAGGCGTCTTCCGACGCCCTTTCCTCAGTACCATTTTTTCTCGCCATCCGGGCGGTTCTTGAAGCGCTTCATGCTCCACATGTACTGGCTGGGATAGGCTCGTACATACTTCGCCAACTCGCGGCTCATGGCTGCTACAGACACTTCCAGGTCCTTGTCGTACATGTCCGCCGGAGCCGCTTCGAGGATCACCTTGTAACCGCTACCATCGGGCAGGCGCACCGCATGGAAGAACACTCCACGCGCCTTGCCGCGTGAAAGCAACTGCGGGACGAATTTGCTGATCAATGCAGTGGTGCCCAGGTAGGGCACGAAGAGCCCAGCGGTACGCGCGGGCTCGGGGTCGGCGGGAATCCCTACGCAACCGCCTTTCTTCACTTCCTTGATGACACTGAGGATACCCTCCGGAGTGGAAGGTGCGACGCGATTGCCCAATTGCACGCGTTGCTTCTTCAGCAACTCGTCCACTGCCTTCAGCTTGGGCGGACGATAGAAGATGATCGGCTTGGCGTAAGAGCAATAGAAGTGGTTGAGTACTTCCCAGTTTCCCAGGTGACTGGTAATGCCGACCAGGCCATCGCCGGAAGCCAGCGCTTCCTCCAGCACTTCCATGCCTTCGACCTCGCGGATGTACCTCAGCGACTTTTCAGGCGGCCAGATCCAGGCACAGGCACTTTCGGTGAGGGTACGGCCAATATCCATCAGGCTTTGTCCGACCAGCTTTTCCAGTTCGGTTTCGGACAACTCGGGGAAGCACTTGGACAGGTTGATCCGCACTACCTCGCGGGATCGATTCGGCAATTTCCACATCAGCCAGCCTATGCCGGCCCCGACGCCTTGTACGGCACGCCAGGGCAATAGCGCGAACAGGCGTAGGGCCCCCACCACCAGGGCACCTTTGAATTTCTCCACGAAACACTCCTCGCTCGACTCGAACGCGCATTGTACGCCAGGAAGAAGGGCGAGGGCGGCAGCCAAGGAAGCGGGGCGACCAGCTATGCTGCGCGCCGATGTTCCACGTGGAACATCCGAACGCATCCATCAGGGAGCGCCCGGCTAGCCGACGAGTTGGGCGTAACGGTCGCAGTCCTGGGTATGGTCCATGACCATGCCGCTGGCCTGCATGAAGGCGTAGCAGATGGTCGGCCCGACGAAGTTGAAGCCGGCCTTGCGCAGCGCCTTGCTCATGGCCTCGGCTTCCGGGGTAATCGCCGGCACCTCGGCACGACCAGCGAAATGGTTGATCTTCGGCTGGCCGCCGACGAAGGACCAGAGGAACCCAGCCGGGTCATCCAGCTCCAGCCAGGCCTGGGCGTTCTGCCGCGCAGCGTTGAGCTTGGCCCGATTGCGAATGATGCCGGGGTCGAGCATCAGTTCGTCGATCTCAGCGTCGCTCATTTGTGCCACCCGCTGCACGTCGAAGCCGAACAGCACCTCGCGGTAGCGCTCGCGCTTCTTCAGCACGGTGATCCAGGACAACCCGGCCTGGAAGCCCTCCAGCAGCAGAAGTTCGAACAGCGCGTCGGGATCGCGCTGCGGCACACCCCACTCCTCGTCGTGGTAGGCCATGTAGAGAGGATCGTCGTTGCACCAGAAGCAGCGTGGCATAAGGCTTTCCGTGGTTTTCCAGGGATCGGGGGGACGGGCGAGGCGGCGCGGGAATCGGGTATACTTCCGCGTTTTGTATCGAAGCCTCAGCACAGGTGAATTTCGTGAGCCAGACTACGCCCGCCGTGCGCACCTTCCAAGACCTGATTCTCGCCCTGCAGAACTACTGGGCCGAGCAGGGCTGCGTGGTGCTGCAGCCCTACGACATGGAAGTGGGCGCCGGCACCTTCCACACCGCCACCTTCCTCCGCGCCATTGGCCCGGAGACCTGGAACGCCGCCTACGTCCAGCCGAGCCGCCGCCCCACCGACGGCCGCTACGGCGAGAACCCCAACCGCCTGCAGCACTACTACCAGTTTCAGGTGGTCCTGAAGCCGAACCCGGAGAACTTCCAGGAGCTGTATCTCGGCTCGCTGAAAGCCATCGGCATCGACCCGCTGGTCCACGACATCCGCTTCGTCGAGGACAACTGGGAATCGCCGACCCTCGGCGCCTGGGGCCTGGGTTGGGAAATCTGGCTGAACGGCATGGAAGTCACCCAGTTCACCTACTTCCAGCAGGTCGGCGGCATCGAGTGCTATCCGGTCACCGGCGAGATCACCTACGGCCTGGAGCGCCTGGCCATGTACCTGCAAGGCGTGGATTCGGTCTACGACCTGGTCTGGACCGACGGCCCGTTCGGCAAGGTCACCTATGGCGACGTGTTCCACCAGAACGAGGTGGAGCAATCCACTTTCAACTTCGAGCACGCCAACGTGCCGAAGCTGTTCGAACTGTTCGACTTCTACGAAAGCGAAGCCAACCGCCTGATCGCGCTGGAGCTGCCGTTGCCGACCTACGAGATGGTCCTCAAGGCTTCGCATACCTTCAACCTGCTGGATGCGCGGCGCGCCATCTCGGTCACCGAGCGCCAGCGCTACATCCTTCGCGTGCGTACCCTGGCCCGCGCCGTGGCGCAGAGCTACCTGCAGGCCCGCGCGCGCCTCGGCTTCCCCATGGCCACCCCCGAATTGCGTGACGAAGTACTGGCCAAGCTGAAGGAGGCCGAATGATGAGCGCCAAGGATTTCCTGGTCGAACTGGGCACCGAAGAGCTGCCGCCAAAAGCCCTCAACAGCCTCGGCGAAGCCTTCCTCAGCGGTATCGAGAAGGGCCTCAAGGCTGCCGGTCTGAGCTATGCCGCTGCGCGTTTCTATGCGGCGCCGCGCCGTCTCGCCGTGCTGGTCGAGCAACTCGCCGTGCAGCAGCCCGACCGTACCGTCAACCTAGACGGTCCGCCGCTGCAGGCCGCCTTCGACGCCAGCGGTAACCCGACCCAGGCCGCCCTGGGCTTCGCCAAGAAGTGCGGCGTGGATCTGCAGCAGATCGACAAGAGCGGTCCGAAGCTGCGCTTCAGCCAGACCATCGCCGGCCAACCGGCCGCCGGCCTGCTGCCGGGCATCGTCGAGGCCTCGTTGAACGAACTGCCGATTCCCAAGCGGATGCGCTGGGCAGCTCGCCGCGAGGAGTTCGTGCGTCCGACCCAATGGCTGGTGATGCTGTTCGGCGACGACGTGGTCGAGTGCGAGATCCTCGCCCAGAAAGCCGGGCGCGAATCCCGTGGCCACCGCTTCCACAATCCGGACAATGTGCGTATTTCCAGCCCGGCAGCGTATCTGGAAGACCTGCGCGGCGCTCATGTGCTGGCCGATTTCGCCGAGCGCCGCGAGCTGATCGCCAAGCGCGTGGCCGAACTGGCCGCCGAGCAACAGGGCAGCGCCATCGTGCCGCCGAGCCTGCTCGACGAAGTGACTGCACTGGTCGAGTGGCCGGTGCCGCTGGTCTGCTCCTTCGAGGAGCGCTTCCTCGAGGTCCCGCAGGAAGCCCTGATCACCACCATGCAGGACAACCAGAAATACTTCTGCCTGCTGGACGCCAACGGCAAGCTGCTGCCTCGCTTCATCACCGTCGCCAACGTCGAGAGCAAGGCGCCGGAGAACATCGTCAGCGGTAACGAGAAGGTGGTTCGCCCGCGCCTCACCGACGCCGAGTTCTTCTTCAAGCAGGACAAGAAGCAGCCGCTCGAAAGCTTCAACGAGCGCCTGCGCAACGTAGTGTTCCAGGCCCAGCTCGGCACCGTGTTCGAGAAGGCCCAGCGCGTCTCCGGCCTGGCCGCCTACATCGCCGAACGTATAGGCGGCAATGCGCAGAACGCCGCGCGCGCCGGCATCCTGTCCAAGTGTGACCTGGCGACCGAGATGGTCGGCGAGTTCCCCGAGATGCAGGGCATCGCCGGCTACTACTACGCCACCCACGGCGGCGAAGCGGAAGACGTCGCCCTGGCCCTCAACGAGCAGTACATGCCGCGCGGCGCCGGCGCCGAGCTACCCTCGACCCTGACCGGCGCCGCCGTGGCGGTGGCCGACAAGCTCGATACCCTGGTCGGTATCTTCGGCATCGGCATGCTTCCCACCGGCAGCAAGGACCCCTACGCGCTGCGCCGTGCCGCGCTGGGCGTGCTGCGCATCCTCATCGAGAAGCAGCTCGACCTGGACCTGGTAGCCGCGGTCAACGCCGCCGTCGAGCAATACGGCGACAAGGTCAAGGCCGCCGGCCTGGCCGAGCAGGTGCTGGACTTCGTGTTCGACCGTCTGCGCGCGCGCTACGAGGACGAAGGCGTGGACGTGGCCGTGTACCAGTCGGTGCGCGCGCTCAAGCCAAGCTCGCCGCTGGACTTCGACCAGCGCGTACAGGCCGTCCAGGCCTTCCGCCAGTTGCCTGAAGCCGAGGCCCTGGCCGCGGCGAACAAACGGGTGTCGAATATTCTCGCCAAGTCCGAGGACGAGGTTCCGCCGAACGTGGATGCCAGCCTGCTGGTGGAAGCCGCCGAGAAGGCCCTGGGCAGCGCCGTGGCGTACGCCGAGAGCGAAGTCGCGCCGCTGGCAGCGGCACGCGACTATCGCGCCGCGCTGGCCCGCCTGGCGGCCTTGCGCGAGCCGGTGGATACGTTCTTCGCCGATGTGATGGTCAATGTCGACGACGCGGCGGTGCGCGCCAACCGCTATGCGCTGCTGGCCAAGCTGCGCGGGTCGTTCCTCGGGGTGGCGGACATCTCGCTGCTCGGCTGAGCCAGTCCCGCCTCGAAGAAAAGGCCCGGCGTCCTCGCGACACCGGGCCTTTTTCACTACAGGACCTTCAGATACTCCAGCAGCGCGCGCTTCTCCTCGGCCGACAGGCTGGTGCCGTACTCATGGCCGCAGCGGCTGTTGCCGGAATCACGCTGCTCGCAGCCGGTGGTCTTCAGCACATAGCTGCCGAATTGGGTCTGCTGGGCGGCGAGGCCGACCTTGTCCACGTCGTAGGCCGAGCCCACCGGGAAGGATTCCACCCGCTCCGCGGCCGGCTTCAGCAACTCTTCCAGGGTCGGCACCGAGCCGTTGTGCAGGTACGGCGCCGCCGCCCAGATCCCCTGCAGGACCCGCGACTCGTAGGGGTAGGGGTCGGCCTGGGTACGCACCGGCTTCTGGAAGGCGGTCAGCAGTTGCCGGGTTTCGTCGGTCATCACGCTTTCCGGCTTGACCGCCGCCGCCTTGGCATCGTGCTTCTCACCGAGGATCGGCACGAAGTGCTGCAGGATCGAACCGGCCACCGCTACGGCGAGTACGTCGAAGGCTCCGTCGGTCGCCTTCAGCGGCTGGCCGAACGGCATCCGCGCGCCCTCCATCACGCCGGTCTGCACCTGGCCATCGAGGATGGCGTGCTGGCGGCTGTCGCTGCCGACGTCCCTCAGCGGAGTGTCCCAAAGCACCAGGTCCTTGATCCGGATGCCGTGGCACTCCACGCAGCCACCTTCGTCGGTCTTGCGGGCGAAGATCAGCGCGCCTTTCCTGGCCAGGTGCTTGTCCACCGCCCAGGGCCACTTCGGCGGGCCGATCTTCTTGATCAGGTCTTCCAGCTTGCCCAGCCCGTGGAAGTTGGCCGAGTTGACCTTCAGGTAGTCCATGCCCAGCAGGTGGAACTTGCTCTTCTGCGGGTGGAAGGTGGCGAACACCCCGTAGACCTCGCCGACATTGCGCGCCAGGCCGAGCAGGTCGTTGCCGTTGGCGGCGAAGCCGGGCCACTGGGTCTTGTTCTGCCGCGCCGCGTTCCACAGGAACGGGTAGCGCACCGGCGCATCCGCCGCCTTGATGTTGTCGGGAATCAGGTAGGGCGGCGCGGTGCCGATATCCAGCCCGGTAAGGCGGTTGAAGATCATCGATACCGCGTCCAGCCGCGCCGGTCCCCAGGTGTCCTTGGGCAGCGCGCGCTCGATCAGCGTGTGATAGGGCTCGTACCATTCCTTCACCGCCGCGAGCAGGGCGTCGCGCGCACCGGGAGGCGGATTGGCCCCGAGGATCTGCTTGGCGAAGGCGTCGAAGGCGGCGTCATCGCTGGTCAGCGGTCCCACGGCCCGATCGAGGTCGGCGAGGAATGCCTGGAAGTCGACGATCGCCGGACCGCCGTCGATCCGATAGGCCGTGCCCTTCACCTCGATCTGCCGGGTATGGCAGGCCGAACAGGTCATGCCGACCATCTGCCGGGCGCCCGTGCCGGCTACGGTGAAGCCCACCGGCAGGCCTTCCGCGGGCGCCTTGGGATTGGGCAAATAGCCGTAGCGGGCCAGGCTGTCGGCGAGGAAAGGCGTTCCATCCGGCTGTCGCAACGCCTTGAGCCAGGGCAGGGGCATCACCTGCGAGCCCTGGTCGCGGCTGTAGAAGTCCTGGCGGTGGCTTTCGGTCCATTCCTTGCCCTGGTCGAGCATGACCGGAGCGGCCGCCAGGGCGGCGGAAGAAAGAGCCAGGGAAGCGAGGGACAAGCTTGAAAGGTGCAGTGTCTTTTTCAGGCGTTTCACGGTTACCGTCCTTGGGAACGGGCAGACGCCCCGGAACTCCCCGTCGTCATGCCCGCTCCACCTGTGGTGGAAACACGGCCGGTCGGCCGTGCTGGCATGCGATAGGCGCTTACTGCGTTACTCCGGTGATCCACCCGCCAAGGGGTTCGCACGTACTCCGAGACACCCACTGCTGCGTGCCAAATGACTCCCTGGCCTGGGATTGCCATTCCATTGCCATTATTGAATCTAGTACAGATTGTCCAGCGTAGGGGGCTCGTCGATCCATCCGCGATGCTCCGGCTGGCTGAGGTAGAATCGATCCTTTCCGTTCATGGCCAACTGCGCATCGATGTCCCGTTCCCTGCTGATTCTCGACCGCGATGGAGTCATCAACCTCGACTCCGACGATTACATCAAGACCCTCGACGAGTGGATCCCCATCCCCAGCTCGATCGAGGCCATCGCCCGCCTGAGCAAGGCCGGCTGGACCGTCGCGGTGGCTACCAACCAGTCCGGCATCGCCCGTGGCTATTACGACCTGGCGGTGCTCGAGGCCATGCACGCGCGCTTGCGCGAACTGGTCGCGGAGCAGGGCGGCGAGGTCGGCCTCATCGTCTATTGTCCGCATGGACCGGACGACGGCTGCGACTGCCGCAAGCCGAAGCCGGGTATGCTGCGGCAGATCGGCGAGCACTACGGGGTCGATCTGTCGGGTATCTGGTTCGTCGGCGACAGCATCGGTGACCTGGAGGCGGCGCGGGCCGTCGATTGTCAGCCGGTGTTGGTAAAGACCGGAAAAGGTGTACGTACGCTGGGCAAGCCCTTGCCAGAGGGCACCCTGATATTCGACGATCTGGCGGCAGTCGCCAGCGCATTACTTCAGTAAGGTCAGAATACATGTCGACAGTGCAGGCCATCAGAACCGTCCTCTTTTACCTGCTGCTGTCCGCCAGCGCGTTCGTCTGGGGCACCCTCAGCTTCTTCATCGCGCCGATCCTGCCGTTCCGCGCCCGCTACCGCTTCGTGGTACAGAACTGGTGCCGCTTCGCGATCTGGCTGACCCGCGTGGTCGCCGGCATCAGCTACGAGGTGCGCGGACTGGAGAACATCCCGGAAAAGCCCTGCGTGATCCTCTCCAAGCACCAGAGCACCTGGGAAACCTTCTTCCTCTCCGGCTTCTTCGAGCCACTCAGCCAGGTACTCAAGCGCGAGCTGCTCTACGTGCCGTTCTTCGGCTGGGCCCTGGCCCTGCTCAAGCCCATCGCCATCGACCGCAGCCAGCCCAAGCTGGCCCTCAAGCAACTGGCCAAGCAGGGCGACGAGTGCCTGAAGAAAGGCGCCTGGGTGCTGATCTTCCCGGAAGGCACGCGTATTCCGGTGGGGCAGATGGGCAAGTTCTCCCGCGGCGGCACCGCCCTGGCGGTCAACGCCGGGCTACCGGTACTGCCGATCGCCCACAACGCCGGGCAGTATTGGCCCAAGGCCGGCTGGGCCAAGTACCCGGGCACCATCCAGGTAGTGATCGGCCCGGCCATGCACGCCGAAGGCGAAGGCCCGCGTGCCATCGCCGAGCTAAACCAGCGCGCCGAAGCCTGGGTCAGCGAGACCATGGCCGAGATCAGCCCCATCCAGCAGCGGGTCAGCCATCCGGAGCCGTCGGTGGTCTCGTGAAGGGCCGCAAAGCCCCCTGCAAGGCGCACTGTGCGCCGATTCGATAAAAGAAGCCCCGCCATAGCGGGGCTTCTTGTTTTCACGCGAGGCACAAAGCAAGGCCGGTTGGCAACGATCGACCGAATCGACCGGCGTCCGCTGCCCACACATGGAGCCGTGGGTTTATGGAGAGCTAGTGGTTCTCGCCCTCGCAGTCTCGGGATAGATTGGCCTGGTCATGCACCAGAACATTCTGGCCATCCAAACCCTGCTCAGCGGCCAGACCCAGATAAGCGAGCTACGCCTCCGCACGATCATTGGGCTGGAACATGAAAACGCAGAGCTTAAAGCCATGCTTCGAGCCCATGAAGCGCAGTTGATACAGCTTTCAAGACGCATTGAAGTGAGTGAATCCGGCAACGAGCGAGCACTGGCCGTGCAGACAAGAATTTAATGTTGTAGTGGCTGTTTGCCTTTACCTACAAGGTCGGTCTGGATAATGTGATAGACGACACAGGCCCACTCCTATGAGGTAGTGCGCGCCCTACACGCCACGATTTGTGCAGGTCTGGGCTGTGTCCTCACGGAATTGGTATGGAAATGGATTGGGAAGCGCTGTTAGACGAACTGTGGAGCTATGCCGCATCGGATCCAAATGAGCTGGAGACGAAGATTCGCGCGTGCTTGAAAGGTCATTCCTCAGAAGGTCTGCTTCAAGCAGTTGCGCTTCTAATTTCCCAAGGGCAGCACGCCACCGCCCGAACGCTTCTCAGTGAGTTCCTTAAAAGCCACCAGGCAGCAGCAGGTATCGGCCGCCGTCTTGAGCTCATTCTGCATTTCAAGAAAAGTCGCGCCCCCCAACCCCTTTCGCTTAAGAGCAAGCAACACAACAAAGAGACTCTGCTACAAGACGTCAATCACCTCGTCGCCGCTGGCAAATTGCAAGCGGCTGAGTCACTCCTGCTTGAGGCTATCGATACAAGCGAAGAGCCTGACTTTCTGAACCTACTCAGCCGCGTGTACATGCTGCAACGCCGCCCTATTGACGGGGCCAAGGCAATGCAACGTGCACTACTGCTAAAACGCCAACAAGAGGCTTTTGTAGAGCCAGATCTAGATTCAGAAGACGACTTACCGACAGCTAGCGACCTGGCATTTCTAAATGACTCAGCCACGTCATTGGCGACACTGGAACTCCCATCGGTGCCCAGTGCCCAGACCTCGACTGTGGCAGTCGACAACGAGCTCAGTTTCATTCAACAGGCTTCTGCCCAGCTCCCTCCCTTAAACCAGGACGGTTGGTGGGAAAACCATGTTGAACCCGCCTCTATTGAAACGACTGAACTCACCGATGCTGGTGAGGAGACCGACGCTCTTGATGCAGCCCCGGCCATTACAGAAGATGTGGTGGAACAGGTAGATGAAGACGAGACCTCTTCACCAACTCCTAAAAAGCCCCTTCTCAAACTTGGCTTGCCAAGAAAACCCACTGAGCCCGGCGAATCGAAGGCCAGCGTCAAAGTATTCAATAAATCGGGACGACCTCTAAGAATGATCCCTACATCACCGTTGAGCCCACCGGGGCCAGACACTGATGAGCTACCCGAGCCGCCGGATACTGCTCCAGTATCCGAAGAACCTGTCATCCCCTCCGAGGTTCATGACGAGATCCTCGACGAGTACGATGATGATCTTCCTCAAGATGAACTTGAGCTGGACGTACCTAGTCCGGTGCAAATGGGCCTGGGGCTTGAAGACCCTGAAGATGACATCGACTTCGATCATGACCTGCATGATCTGACCATCATCGAGCTGGGCAAAGAACACGACGGGGACACCAACGCCGCTCTGGATGACTTCCGTGATCTAGACGATGACTACGCTGCCTATGCCTTTGACCCGGATGAAGTCTTCGACAATGAGGAGCCGTCAGCAGCCGAATCCACTGATTGGCTGGCAGACAAGCTTTCCCGTGAAGATCGCGCACTTCAGAAAGCTGCGGAACTGATTGGAAAAGCCAACTGGCCACTCAGCACACTGCCCTTGGTTCAGCAGATTTTTGTCATGAGCGGCTGGGGGGCAACTCGTCTTGCATTGGAGAGAGAGATCGAAAAGGGGCTCACTCCTGAGGAGCTGATCCTTGCTGCGCACATCAAAGTGATCTGGGCCGAAAACGATATCTACTGGATCGCCTTCGATAAAACCGGCAGTAGTCGCCTGTCCTACTACGTTCTGTCCTGGCCGACAGCGCTGCTGATCGTGCGCTCCTTTGAGTCGCTTCCCCAGGTAGAAGAGATCGAGGTCTTCCTCGAAAACCTATTTGCGTCCTGGTACGAAAACAGCACATTGCGCCGCGCGTTTAAAGCCTTTGCACGCTACCTATGGTTCAGGTTTGCCAACCTGGAAGGTTGCTTGCCCGCCAGCCAGCACTTTGATTTCCATGATCCTCGCGAGCTACCAGCTGAGGAATACGGTGATCTGGGACTTTGCGACACGCTAGAAATCGAGAAGGCCGAGCGCCTGCGGGAATTTGGTGTTTTCCAGACAAAGCATCCCCAGGAGCCCAGTTGCTACTTCAGTGACAAGCCCTATGTCAGAGAAGAAGAGCCAAGCCTTAATGCCTCAGGGAAAAGAAAGCAGGTGAAGGCTGATCCCGCAGACACAGAACCTCTTTCAGATATCGAGGATGACACCGCAGGTATCGACGGTGTTGAAGAGGATTCGGCTGTGCCTCAATGGTCAGCTGCACCGCTCGCATCTGCCTTGCACACACAGAATATCGACCAACCTTCGCCAAGCATTGAGCCGTAAGGATAAAGGACTAGCCCATGAAGCCCCTCAAACTCTCCCACGTTCCTGGTTGCTGGGTCAGCCAGACTCTACCCAGCGGCCAGGGCGAACGCCGGGGTATCGTCAAAATGGCCATTGCTAAAGAAGCCGAAGATCAGCTTCAGGTTCACTGGTTCAGTCCGGAGAAGAAACTGGCCTATGTCGATGCATCTGCCGTGCGCTCAGGCTTTCAAAATGGCATGGACGTAGTCGACGAAACACCTGGTAGCGGTGTTCGCTCACTAGGGCAGGGCGTGATCATGCAGCAACGTACCTTGGCGGGAAGCGAGCAAGTCCTTGTCGACTTTCCTGAGCGAGGCGAACGCCATTGGCTGCCCTATCAGTACCTGCGTCAGGTGAAGGGCGTTAAGCATCGGTTTGTCACTGCCAGTAAAGGCGAAGCGGTCGATGCGGAACGCATGCGACTGCGCATGCTCGCCCATGCCATCAAGGTATGGAATGAAAACACGGGGGCCCTTTCTCACCTAGAGATTGAACCGCTACCTCATCAGATTCACTTGGTACACCACATTATCGCCTCCGGCAACTACAACTGGTTGATCGCTGACGATGTGGGCCTTGGGAAAACCATTGAGACCGGAATGCTCCTGCATGCGCTACGGCAACGAGACCTGATCAAACGCATCTTGCTGGTTACCCCCGCCGGCCTGACCAAGCAGTGGCAGGAAGAGCTGTACCACAAGTTCAAGATCGAAGACTTTGAAATCTATGGTGAGGACTTTTTCATCAACGAACCTCGCCAATGGAAGATGCACGACTGTGTCATTGGCTCCATGGATCGACTCAAGCAGGAGGGTCACTTGGAGAGCCTGCTCCAGGCTGAGCTCTGGGATCTGGTGATATTTGACGAAGGCCATCGACTCAGCCGTCGCCAGTACGGCCAGAAGCTGGACAGCTCTGAGCGCTATGACCTGGCGAAAAGCCTACGTAGTCAAACCGAGCACATGCTTTTGCTAAGTGCGACCCCTCACCAGGGCATGCAAGACAAGTTTGTCGCGCTGCTGGAACTGCTTCGCCCCGAGCGACGCACCGACCTCATGGCTCTCAACATCAAGCCAGAAATCCTACATGACATGGTGTTCCGCAATCACAAGGCGGATGTAACGGATGCAGAAGGGAACTTCATCTTCCAAGGCAAAATTACCAGTGCCTTGCAGGTGCCCAGCAGTAAGGAATCCATCGAATTCGATAAAACCCTTCAGGACTATCTGCGCAAAGGCTATGACGCGGGTGAAGCACTGGGGCGAACCGGTAACGCCATTGGTTTCGTGATGACCGTCTACCGCAAGCTGGCAGCCTCCAGCGCGGCGGCTATTCACCGGGCGTTGTGCAACCGCCTTCAGCGCCTGCTCGACGATGAGGCCAACGGACTCTCGGATGAAGAGCCCAGAGACCAACGTTATCTGGGTGAATGGGAAGAACAGTTCACCAGTGATGCCCGCGAGTTCTTCGCTGGTGAAGTGCAGCTGCTTAAAGACTTGATTGCCGAAGCAGCAGCACTGAAAGCAAACGACCTCAAACTAAAGCTGTTTATCGAGGACATCATCGGCAAGATCCACGCTGCCAATGCCGATGAGAAGGTGCTGATCTTTACCGAATACCGCACCACTCAAAACTATCTGCGCGAAGCACTTGCTGACCACTATGGCAGCGACCAGGTCGAGCTCATCAATGGCTCCATGCAACATGCTGAGCGACGCGAGGCCATCAAGCGCTTCGAGGAGCAAGGCCGCTTTCTGATTTCGACCGAAGCAGGTGGGGAAGGCATCAACCTCCAGAGCAAATGCCACGTCATGGTCAACTATGACCTGCCCTGGAACCCAATGCGCCTCGTACAACGCATTGGCCGCCTGTATCGCTATGGCCAGAAAAAGAAGGTTGTTGTGTTCAACATCCAGCAAACCGACAGCCTGGATCAGAACATCGTCGACCTAATGTATGAGCGCATCGACAGCGTGGTTACCGACCTCGCCGAGATTCAGCGGCATGAGTTCAACGAAGGCTTGAAGGATGAAATCCTAGGCCAGCTGGCCGAGCTAATTGACGTAGAAGACATCCTGCAAGAGGCAACAAAACTCGGCATAGACCGCACCCGTGAGCGCATCGACGAAGCGCTGAAGCAGGCGCGTACTGCTGCTGCTAAACAACGAGAGCTGTTTGCCCATGCCGCCACCAGCGACCCCAATGAACTGCGCGATGAGCTCGAAATTACTGTCGATCATCTCTACAGCTTCGTCCTTGGGATGTTCGATCAATTGGGCATTGAGGTCGCTGAGCGCAGCCACAAAGAGCGGCTTTTGCGTATCAGATTGTCCGAGCAGGTGATGCGCGACATGGGGCTATCCCCGAAGGCCTCGCGGCGTATGGATGTGACCTTGGATCGCATGCTGGCAGCCAATCGCCCAGACACCCACATGCTCGACCTCAACTCCAAGCTGATGCAGTACCTGCTGGGCAAAGCCTGCGAGTACGACTTTGGCGGTCTGGCTGCAATGCTCAAAGCACCAGAACTAGAAGAGGGTGCTCTGCTTGGAGCCATGCTGCGCTGGCAAGGCCCTCAGGGAAAACGGATGCGGCAAGAGTTTGTAGCCATTCAGGTGAACGATGGCAAAGCCAAGCTGAACCCTGCAAAGGCCAGCCAATGGCTGCTGACACCTGCCGAGCACAGCCCCCAGAGCCCCGATACTGATACCTCCAAATTGCTGTTCAAAGTCGCTGAAGAAATGGCTAACCAGCGACTGGCTAATGCCAGTAACCGCTATCTAATACCCGAGAATTTGGACTGGGCCTCCGCAGGATGGACACACATCCACTAGCCCGAAAAGATCTCTTGCCCCTGTAAATCAACAGGTTACTGATGACCTGCCCCCCGATTTCAGTATCACGTCAAACTTAGTAGAGTCCGTTTTCCGAGCAGGAGACGGCAGTGAAAAAGCGTTTTACCGAAGAGCAGATTCTCGACTTCCTCAAGCAGGCGGAGGCCGGTGTGCCGGTGAAGGAACTGTGTCGCCGACACGGCTTCAGTGATGCCTCGTTCTACACTTGGCGGGCGAAGTTTGGCGGTATGACCGTGGCGGACGCCAAACGGTTGAAGGATCTTGAACTGGAAAATAGCCGATTGAAGAAGTTGCTCGCCGAGGCCCACCTCGACATCGAGTCGCTGAAAGTGGTCGCCCGGGGAAAAGGGTAAGCCCGACAGCACGGCGGGAGGCGGTGCAGGAGATGCAGGCGCGAACCGGCATCTCCGAGCGTCGTGCCTGTCAGTTGATCGGGCTGTCCCGCTCGGTGTTGCGCTACCAGCCGCGAGCCAGTGTGCAAAACACCGAGCTGCAAGCCCAACTGGTGGAACTGGCCCAAGAGCGCCGGCGCTTTGGCTATCGCCGCCTGCACATCCTGCTGCGGCGTGCTGGCGTGCAGGTCAACCACAAGCGGATCTATCGCCTGTACCGCGCTGCCGGCTTGATGGTGAAACGGCGGCGCCGCCGCCATGGCGTCGCGGTGGAGCGCGAACGTCTGAGTTTGCCGAGCGCACCAAACCAGGTCTGGTCGATGGACTTCGTCTTCGATGCACTGAGCACCGGGCGGCGGATCAAATGCCTGACGGTGGTCGATGACTTCACCAAGGAGTCGGTCGGCATCCTGGTGGAGCACGGTATCAGCGGCTTTCGCGTCACACGGGCGCTGGACGAGATGGCGCGGTTTCGCGGCTACCCGAAAGCGAGCCGCACCGACCAAGGGCCCGAGTTCACCGGCAAGGCACTCGATCAATGGGCCTATCAGCGCGACATCAAGCTGAAGCTGATTCAGC
>NZ_KV812666.1:159301-176962 GCF_001813485.1 Pseudomonas sp. HMSC067G02 | reverse complement strand
AGCGCGACATCAAGCTGAAGCTGATTCAGCCTGGTAAGCCCACGCAGAATGCCTTCATCAAGTCGTTCAACGGTAAGTTCCGGGACGAATGCCTCAATGAGCACTGGTTCTGTTCGCTGGCCGAAGCGAGAATCCGCATCGTGGCCTGGCGGCGGGATTACAACGAACACCGACCGCACAGCGCGATTGGCAATCTCACCCCGGCAGAATTTGCTGCAAGTTGGCGAACTCGCCAGCAGCAGCTGAAGCAGGAAAAATTAATATCAACCCCAGGGCCTACTAACTAGGCAGCGGTACTAAAACTGGGGCAGGTCACGCCTGACTGTTGCCTTCTTGGCCGATTGGAACGCAGCCCAGTAGAGACCTCAGCTAAGCAAAAAGCCCCTGCGGACTCGCGTCAGCAGGGGCTTTTACTTTCAAGCTACAGGCAAATTACTTTGGCCGAACCGCTTAACTCTGGCCGAAGTGGCAAATAACTTTGCCCGCCTACAACCTGTCACACGTCCAGGTTCGACACCGCCAGCGCGTTGCTTTCGATGAAGTCGCGGCGCGGCTCCACGGCATCGCCCATCAGGGTGTTGAAGATCTGGTCGGCGGCGATGGCGTCCTCGATGGTCACCTTGAGCATGCGCCGGACGTTCGGATCCATGGTGGTTTCCCACAGCTGCTCAGGGTTCATCTCGCCCAACCCCTTGTATCGCTGGATGCTGTGGCGCTTGGTACCTTCGGCCATCAGCCAGTCCAGGCCGTCCTTGAAGGCGCTGATCGGGCGCTTGCGCTCACCCTTCTGCACGTAGGCGCCGTCTTCCAGCAGGCTGTTCAGCTGGTCGCCGAGCAGCGACACCGAGCGGTAGTCATTGCTGGCGAAGAAGTCACGGTTGAAGGTGACGTAGCTGGACAGGCCGTGGGCCACCAGTTCCACCTCGGGCAGCCAGAGGTGGCGCTCGCGGTCTTCGCGCAGGCTGGCCTTGTAGGTCAGGCCAGACTTCTCGGCGGCGGTCAGGCGCGCCTGGAACTTCTCCAACCAGCCCTGCATGGCCGACTCGTTAGCCAGGTCGTCCACCGACACGGTAGGCAGGTAGATGAAGTGCTCGGTCAGCTCCTGGGGGTACAGGCGCGACAGGCGCTTGAGGGTGGCGATCACCCCGCGATACTCGTTGACCAGTTTCTCCAGCGCTGCCCCGGACAGGCCCGGAGCGTGCTCGTTGACGTGCAGGCTGGCGTCTTCCAGGGCCGACTGGGTCATGTACTCTTCCATGGCCTGGTCGTCCTTGATGTACTGCTCCTGCTTGCCGCGCTTGACCTTGTACAACGGGGGCTGGGCGATGTAGATGTAGCCACGCTCGATCAGCTCGGGCATCTGGCGGAAGAAGAAGGTCAACAGCAGGGTGCGGATGTGCGAACCGTCGACGTCAGCATCGGTCATGATGATGATGTTGTGGTAGCGCAGCTTGTCGATGTTGTACTCCTCGCGGCCGATGCCACAGCCCAGGGCGGTGATCAGCGTACCGACCTCCTGGGAGGAGAGCATCTTGTCGAAGCGTGCCTTCTCGACGTTGAGGATCTTGCCCTTGAGCGGCAGGATCGCCTGGGTCCGGCGATTACGGCCCTGCTTGGCGGAACCGCCCGCGGAGTCACCCTCCACGATGTACAGTTCGGAGAGCGCCGGGTCCTTTTCCTGGCAATCGGCCAGCTTGCCGGGCAGGCCGGCGATGTCCAGCGCGCCCTTGCGGCGGGTCATCTCGCGCGCCTTGCGCGCGGCCTCGCGGGCACGGGCGGCGTCGATCATCTTGCCGACCACGGCCTTGGCTTCGTTGGGATTCTCCAGCAGGAAGTCGGCGAAGTACTTGCCCATCTCCTGTTCCACCGCAGTCTTCACCTCGGAGGAGACCAGCTTGTCCTTGGTCTGCGAGCTGAACTTCGGGTCCGGTACCTTCACCGAGATGATCGCGGTGAGGCCTTCGCGGGCATCGTCGCCGGTGGTGGCGATCTTGAACTTCTTCGCCAGGCCTTCGGCCTCGATGTAGTTGTTCAGGTTACGCGTCAGCGCCGAACGGAAACCGGCCAGGTGGGTGCCGCCGTCACGCTGCGGGATGTTGTTGGTGAAGCAGAGCAGGTTCTCGTTGAAGCTGTCGTTCCACTGCAAGGCGACTTCCACACCCACGCCGTCCTCTTCACGCTGGACGTTGAAGTGGAATACCTCGTTCACCGCGGTCTTGTTGGTGTTCAGGTACTCGACGAAGGCCTTCAGACCGCCTTCGTACTTGAACAGCTCCTCCTTGCCGGTACGCTCGTCGCGCAGCAGGATGCCGACTCCGGAGTTGAGGAAGGACAGCTCGCGGATGCGCTTGGCCAGGATGTCCCAACTGAAGTGGATGTTGCTGAAGGTCTCCGGGGACGGCTTGAAGTGAACTTCGGTACCGGAGCCATCAGTCTCGCCCACTTCGCGCAGTGGGAACTGCGGAACGCCGTGGTGGTAGACCTGTTCCCAGACCTTGTTGTGGCGACGGATGGTCAGGCGCAGCTCATGGGAAAGCGCGTTCACCACCGAGACGCCCACACCGTGCAAGCCGCCGGACACCTTGTAGGTGTTGTCGTCGAACTTGCCGCCGGCGTGGAGGACGGTCATGATCACTTCCGCCGCAGAAACCCCTTCTTCCTTGTGGATATCCACCGGAATACCGCGTCCATTGTCGCGGACAGTGATCGACTCATCCGTATGGATGGTGATGCTGATTTCGCTGCAGTAACCGGCCAGCGCTTCGTCGATGGAGTTATCCACCACCTCGAACACCATGTGGTGCAGACCGGTGCCATCGTCGGTGTCGCCGATGTACATGCCGGGGCGCTTGCGTACGGCATCCAGCCCCTTCAGCACCTTGATGCTGGAAGAGTCGTACGTGTTGTTCTCGCTCATGCTTCACTCCCGATGGTCGTGGTCTGAGAGACTTTTCCATGTTCCACGTGGAACATGGATACCGGCGTATCCGTGCGCCAGCCGTCTTTCAATAGTTGCGGGTCCACGCAGGTGATGAATACCTGGCAACCCAAATCTTCAAGCAAGCGGCAAAGAGCCATTCGATGCTGCTCATCCAGTTCCGAGGGCAGGTCGTCCACCAGGTAGACGCACTGTCCGCGCTTGGCGCGATTGATCAGATGGCCTTGGGCGATGCGCAGGGCGCATACCACCAGCTTCTGCTGACCGCGCGAGAGAATCTCCGCAGCGTTATGACCTGCCAACCGTATGCGAAGATCCGCACGCTGCGGTCCCGCCTGGGTGTGGCCCATCTGCTGGTCGCGCAACAGGCTGGAAGCCAGGACCTCCAGGAGGTCCCGGTCCTTGTCCCAGCCTCGGTAGTAGCTAAGGGTCAGGTCATCCAGTGAAACCAATTCGGCGAGTGTTTCCTCGAATACCGGTTTCAACGCCTGGATATAGCTTCTGCGGTAGGCATCGATCTCATCGCTGGCCAGGCTCAATTCCCGGTCCCAGGCCGCTTGCGACGCGGGGTCCAGTTTACCATGCCGGAGCCAGGAGTTCCGCTGGCGCAGCGCCTTCTGCAGGCGCTGCCAGACGGGCAGAAACCGAGGTTCCACGTGGAACACTCCCCAATCGAGGAACTGTCGGCGGATCTTCGGCGCTCCCTCGAGCAACCGAAAGCTGTCCGGGTTGATCAGTTGCAGTGGGAGAGTTTCCGCCAATTGAGCCGCACTCCGGGCATTCTGCCCATCGATGCGGATGGTGAACTCGCCCTGGCGCTCACGGGAAATCCCCAGGTTGCTGGCGATGCCGTTGGCCAACATCACCTGGCCGAATACGGTGCAGGCCGCTTCCTCATACTGGATCACCGGCTGCAAGCGCGCACTGCGGAATGAACGCGCCAGGCCCAGCAGGTGGATGGCTTCGAGCACACTGGTCTTGCCGCTGCCATTATCGCCGTAGAGGATGTTGATGCGAGGGGAGGGGGAGAGGGTCACCGGGTGCAGGTTGCGCACCGCGGTGACCGAAACGCGGGTCAGGGACATTCAGCGTGATTAGAGGCGCATCGGCATGACGACATAGGCAGAATCGTCATTGTCGGCCTCGTGGACCAGGGCGCTGCTGTTGGAATCGGAAAGGATGAAGCGGACCTGCTCGGTACCGATCACACCCAGCACGTCGAGCAGGTAACTGACGTTGAAGCCGATCTCCAGGTTGCCGCCGTTGTACTCGACCTGCACTTCTTCCTCGGCCTCCTCCTGCTCCGGGTTGTTCGCCTGGATTTTCAGCAAACCGTTGGAAAGCTGCAGGCGAATGCCGCGGTACTTTTCGTTGGAGAGGATCGCGGTACGGCTGAAGGCTTCGCGCAGTTGCTGGCGGTCGCCGACCACCAGCTTGTCGCCACCGCGCGGCAGTACGCGTTCGTAGTCCGGGAACTTGCCGTCCACCAGCTTCGAAGTGAAGGTGAATTCGCCAGTGGTGGCACGGATATGGTGCTGGCCCAGGACGATGCCGACTTCGCCGTCCTGCTCGGTGAGCAGACGAGCCAGTTCGAGGATGCCTTTGCGCGGCACGATCACCTGGTGGCGGTCCTGCGACGGGATCTGCGCATCCAGCGAGCACATGGCCAGTCGGTGGCCGTCGGTGGCGACGGAGCGCAGGGTGCCACCGTTCACTTCCAGCAGCATGCCGTTGAGGTAGTAACGCACGTCCTGCTGGGCCATGGCGAAGCTGGTGCGGTCGATCAGGCGACGCAGCTTGCTCTGGGCAATGCTGAAGTTCAGCGAGCCGGGACCTTCCTCTACGGTGGGGAAATCGTTGGCCGGCAGGGTGGACAGGGTGAAGCGGCTACGCCCGGCCTTCACCAGGAGTTTCTGCTCTTCGACACGGATGTCGATCAGCACGTCGTTCGGCAGGCTCTTGCAGATGTCCATCAGCTTGCGCGCCGGTACGGTGATCTCGCCGGGTTCGGCGGCATCTTCCAGTACCACGCGACCAACCAGCTCGACCTCGAGGTCGGTGCCGGTCAGCGACAGTTGCTGGCCTTCGACCACCAGCAGGACGTTGGAGAGAACCGGCAATGTCTGGCGGCGTTCCACGACGCCGGCGACCAGTTGCAGCGGTTTCAACAGGGCTTCGCGTTGAATGGTGAAATGCATGGTCTAGTCCCTTGCCTCGTGGGCTGCGTCAGGTTGTCAGGGTACGCAGCAGGTTCTTGTAGTCCTCGCGGATATCCGCGTCGGATTCCCTAAGTTGAGCGATCTTACGACAGGCGTGCAACACCGTGGTGTGATCCCGACCGCCGAAGGCCACGCCGATCTCCGGCAGGCTGTGGTTGGTCAGCTCCTTGGAGAGCGCCATGGCCACCTGGCGCGGGCGCGCCACCGAGCGCGAACGCCGCTTGGACAACAGATCGGATATCTTGATCTTGTAGTACTCGGCGACGGTGCGCTGGATGTTGTCGATGCTGACCAGCTTGTCCTGAAGGGCCAACAGGTCCTTCAGCGACTCGCGAATCAGCTCGATGGTGATCGGCCGGCCCATGAAGTGCGAGTGGGCGATCACCCGCTTCAGCGCACCTTCCAGTTCGCGCACGTTGGAACGGATGCGCTGGGCGATGAAGAAGGCCGCATCGTGCGGCAGCTCGATCTTCGCCTGCTCAGCCTTCTTCATCAGGATCGCCACCCGGGTTTCCAGTTCCGGCGGCTCGACGGCCACCGTCAGGCCCCAGCCGAAGCGGGACTTCAGCCGCTCTTCCAGGCCTTCGATTTCCTTCGGATAGCGGTCGCTGGTGAGGATCACCTGCTGGCCGCCTTCGAGAAGGGCATTGAAGGTGTGGAAGAACTCCTCCTGGGAGCGCTCCTTACGGGCGAAGAACTGGATGTCGTCGATCAACAGTGCGTCCACCGAGCGGTAGAAGCGCTTGAATTCGTTGATGGCGTTGAGCTGCAAGGCCTTCACCATGTCCGCGACGAAACGTTCCGAATGCAGGTAAACCACCTTGGCGTTCGGGTTCTTCTTCAGCAGGTGGTTGCCCACCGCATGCATCAGGTGGGTCTTGCCCAGGCCGACGCCACCGTAGAGGAACAGCGGGTTGTAGCCGTGCTTGAGGTTGTCCGCCACCTGCCAGGCGGCGGCACGGGCCAACTGGTTGGACTTGCCCTCGACGAAGTTCTCGAAGGTGAAGGTACGGTTGAGATAGCTGGTGTGCTTCAGCGCGCCTTCGACCTGGACGTTGCGCTCGGTGCGTACCGCAGGCGCGGCTCCGGCCGGCATGGCGGCGGCCAGCGGATCGATGCTGGGTTCTTCCGCCTCGTAGGGGTCGCTCGACACGCTGGGAGCCGTCGTCACTGGCGGCAGCTCTTCACGTGGCACCACCACGGGCGCGGCCGATACCGGCTGCACTGGCGCCGGCGGCGGAGCAACCGGAGGCGGGGGAGCCACGTGGGTCTGCGATGGGACGATGGCGGCGCGCGGCGTACGGCTACGCTTGCTGCCTATTAATAAGGAAAGGGCGGGCAACTGACCCTCGCCGCGTTCACCGAGCAGTTCCAGAAGCCGACCGAGGTATTTCTCGTTCACCCAATCGAGGACGAAACGGTTGGGTGCATACACACGCAATTCGTCGCCTTCGGCTTCGACCTGCAAGGGACGGATCCAGGTGTTGAATTGTTGGGACGGCAGCTCATCGCGGAGAAGATCCACGCACTGCTGCCAAAGTTCCACGGACACGGATATCCCCCAAAGATTGGAAAGGCGGCACAACGAAATAAGCGCCTATTGTAGCCGGACGGGCCGGACTTATCCACATGCCGATGCGCTGAGGCCCCAAGCAAATCAAGACCTTAATAAAAGCAGGCAGGCCGACGGACGGTCGTCCTGTACTTTGTGGATAACCCTTGCTTTGAAGGGGGTACATCCCTGCGCACAGCCGTGTGGAAAAAACCGCTGTGGATAACCATCTCGTTCATCCCCAGGCTTCGCTCAGGAAGGAAACAGCCTCGACACCGGTTCTCGACAACCTTTTGCCTGCCGGAGAAACACGCAGTTGCTGGGCTTCGTCGAGTTATGCACAGAAAAGCGCCGTCCCAAGAGCATTAACCGTTTCTATCCTTTAAAAGAAAAATGACTTCCTTGTATCTATCTATTACGTCATCGCTGGTTGGAAATTGACCTGCCCGTTCGATTTCACTAGAATCGCCGGTCTCTTTAAACGGGGTCACTGCGACCTCAAGTCGTCAACCCAGGTACCGAATCATGAAACGTACTTTCCAACCCAGCACCCTCAAGCGCGCTCGCGTCCACGGTTTCCGCGCCCGTATGGCCACCAAGAACGGCCGTCAGGTTCTGTCGCGTCGTCGCGCCAAAGGCCGTAAGCGTCTGACCGTCTGATTTATCCGGTACGGGTGGTGAGTCGGGACTTCGACCGGGACAAGCGTCTACTGACAGCCCGGCAATTCAGCGCAGTCTTCGACTCTCCGACCGGCAAGGTCCCCGGCAAGCACGTCCTGCTGCTGGCGCGCGAGAACGGTCTCGATCACCCCCGCCTGGGCCTGGTGATCGGCAAGAAGAACGTCAAGCTCGCCGTCCAGCGCAATCGCCTCAAACGCCTGATCCGCGAATCGTTCCGCCATAACCAGGAAGTCCTGGCTGGCTGGGATATCGTGGTGATCGCGCGCAAAGGCCTGGGCGAACTGGAAAATCCGGAGCTGCACCAGCAGTTCGGCAAGCTCTGGAAACGCCTGTTGCGCAATCGACCTCGCACGGAAAGCCCTGCTGACGCCCCTGGCGTGGCCGACGGTACTCATGCATAGGTCGATGCCCGCGCATCCCGATCCCTGTAGTGTCATCCCCCCTTCGATGACCCGGCACCGTCGTTCCCAGCCAAGTTGTACTTCCCTAGCGTACGAGGCTATCGCGCAGCATGGCCCGCGACGCAATGGTCGCCCGAGTGCGGTTTCCTCCACTCGGCTCCATCACTGGCAATCCCGTAGCCGCGATCTGCTACTGTCAGTTTCCTTCAAGCACCGCCCTTTCTCGATGGCCGAGTAACCATGGACATTCAACGCTCGATTCTCATCGTCGCCCTTGCAGTCGTGTCCTACCTGCTGGTTCTCCAGTGGAACAAGGATTACGGTCAGCCTGAGCTGCCCGCCGCCAGCGCTTCGATGAACACCACGCAAGGCCTGCCGGACACTCCGTCCGCCTCGGGCACCAGCAGTGACGTTCCCACTGCCCAGAGCAGCGCGGCCGGCAGCGAAGCCGCCGACAAGCCGGTTGCGGTCAGCGACAAGCTGATCCAGGTGAAGACCGACGTCCTCGACCTGGCCATCGATCCCCGTGGCGGCGATATCGTCCAGCTCGGCCTGTTGCAGTATCCGCGCCGCCTGGACCGTCCGGACGTGCCGTTCCCGCTGTTCGACAACGGTCGCGAACGTACCTACCTGGCGCAGAGCGGCCTCACCGGTGCCGACGGCCCGGACGCCAGCAGCGCCGGCCGCCCGCTGTTCCACAGTGCGCAGAGCAGCTACCAGTTGGCCGACGGCCAGAACGAACTGGTCGTGGACCTGAGCTTCAGCCACGACGGTGTCAACTACATCAAGCGCTTCACCTTCCACCGTGGCCTGAAAGCCGATTGCTCGGACAAGGAAAAGGCTCAGAAGAAGATCGAGTGCATCAATGAAAACGCCTATCAGGTCGGCGTCAGCTACCTGATCGACAACCAGAGCGGCAAGACCTGGAGCGGCAACCTGTTCGCCCAGCTCAAGCGCGACGGCAGCGCCGACCCGTCCTCGACCACCGCCACCGGGGTGTCCACCTACCTCGGCGCCGCGGTCTGGACCCCGGATTCGCCGTACAAGAAGATCTCCACCAAGGACATGGACAAGGAACAGTTCAAGGAGTCCGTGCAGGGTGGCTGGGTCGCCTGGCTGCAACACTACTTCGTGACCGCCTGGGTTCCGACCAAGGGCGAGCAGCACCAGGTCATGACCCGCAAGGACGGCCAGGGCAACTACATCGTCGGTTTCACCGGCCCGACCCTGAGCGTTCCGGCGGGTAGCAAGGTGGAAACCGACCTGACCCTGTATGCCGGCCCGAAACTCCAGAAGCACCTGAAGGAACTCTCCCCGGGCCTGGAACTGACCGTCGACTACGGTTTCCTCTGGTTCATCGCCCAGCCGATCTTCTGGCTGCTGCAACATATCCACAGCCTGATCGGCAACTGGGGCTGGTCGATCATCGCCCTGACCGTCCTGATCAAGCTGGCCTTCTTCCCGTTGTCCGCCGCCAGCTACCGTTCGATGGCGCGCATGCGCGCGGTGTCGCCGAAGATGCAGGCGATCAAGGAACAGCACGGCGACGATCGGCAGAAGATGTCCCAGGCGATGATGGAGCTGTACAAGAAGGAGAAGATCAATCCGCTGGGCGGCTGCCTGCCGATCCTGGTCCAGATGCCGGTCTTCCTCTCCCTCTACTGGGTACTCCTGGAAAGCGTGGAAATGCGCCAGGCGCCGTGGCTCGGCTGGATCACCGACCTGTCGGTGAAGGATCCGTTCTTCATCCTGCCGATCGTCATGGGCGGCACCATGCTGATCCAGCAGATGCTCAACCCGACCCCGCCGGACCCGATGCAGGCCAAGGTGATGAAGCTGATGCCGATCATCTTCACCTTCTTCTTCCTCTGGTTCCCAGCCGGTCTGGTGCTGTACTGGGTGGTCAACAACTGCCTGTCGATCGCTCAGCAGTGGTACATTACCCGCAAGATCGAGGCAGCCGCGAAGACCGCCTGACGTCTATCGCGAAAACTGTCCACAACAAGACGCCCCCTCGAGGGGCGTCTTGCTATCCGGAGATATCCACATGCAAGCCGCCACCGAAACCATCGTCGCGATAGCTACTGCCCAGGGCCGCGGCGGCGTGGGAATCGTCCGCGTCTCCGGCCCCCTCGCCGGACAGATGGCCGTGGCCGTGAGCGGACGCCAGCTGAAAGCCCGGCATGCGCATTACGGACCGTTCCTCGATGCCGGTGGGCAGGTGATCGACGAAGGCCTGTCACTGTATTTCCCCGGCCCGAACTCGTTCACCGGCGAAGACGTACTCGAACTGCAGGGGCACGGCGGCCCCGTGGTACTCGACCTGCTGGTGCAGCGTTGTCTGGAACTGGGTGCCCGCCAGGCGCGACCGGGCGAGTTCAGCGAGCGCGCGTTCCTCAACGACAAGCTCGACCTGGCCCAGGCCGAAGCCATCGCCGATCTGATCGAGGCCAGCTCGGAGCAGGCCGCGCGCAATGCATTGCGTTCCCTGCAGGGCGAATTCTCGCGCCGGGTACATGCATTGACCGAGCAACTGATTTCCCTGCGCATCTATGTTGAAGCCGCCATCGACTTCCCCGAGGAAGAAATCGACTTCCTCGCCGATGGCCATGTACTGGGGCTTCTGGAAAAAGTACGCACAGAATTATCCACAGTGCAGCGCGAAGCTTCCCAAGGCGCCCTGCTGCGCGACGGCATGACCGTGGTCATCGCCGGACGACCGAATGCCGGCAAGTCCAGCCTGCTGAATGCCCTGGCCGGTCGCGAGGCGGCCATCGTCACGGACATAGCCGGCACCACCCGCGATGTACTGCGCGAACATATCCACATCGATGGCATGCCCCTGCATGTGGTGGACACCGCAGGCCTGCGGGATACCGAGGACCATGTGGAAAAGATCGGCGTGGAACGTGCGCTGAAAGCCATCGGCGAAGCCGATCGCGTGCTGCTGGTGGTGGACGCCACCGCCCCGGAAGCAGCGGACCCGTTTTCCCTATGGCCGGAGTTTCTCGACCAGCGACCGGAACCGGGCAAGGTCACCCTGATCCGCAACAAGGCGGATTTGTCCACAGAGTCCATTGGCCTCGAGGAAAGCGCGGACGGCCACGTCACCATCACCCTCTCGGCGCGCACCGGCGCCGGCCTGGAGCTGCTGCGCGAACACCTGAAGGCCTGCATGGGCTTCGAACAGACCGCGGAAAGCGGTTTCAGCGCCCGCCGGCGCCACCTGGAGGCGCTGCGCCAGGCTGGCCAGGCGCTGGAGCATGGCCACAGCCAACTTATCCACAATGGCGCAGGCGAGCTGCTGGCCGAGAATCTGCGCCAGGCCCAGCAGCACCTGGGTGAAATCACCGGCGCATTCACCCCCGACGACCTGCTGGGTCGCATCTTCTCGAGTTTCTGCATCGGCAAGTAATGGGGCTCGGCCCACGCCGAGTTGTGGATAACCAGGGCAAGGTTCGCTCCGGTTCTGCGTACTTTCCTTTCACTGTGCCCCTTGCCGCCGACACTCAACCACGCAGGCATGGATTGCCGGCGCGCCGCTTCGTCCCCGAGAAAACCATCTGCGCCGATGTCGGTCTGCATGGGATGGATATCCACCTGGGAGAGGTTTATGCACAGGCACCGCGCTCCGATCCGGAGTCCGCGAAGGCGCTGCGCTGTGGTCAATCTCCCTCTCGAACGGCGTATCTATCCCGTTGTCTCGCCTGGCGCTATCGCCACGCGCCGGGACGTTCCGTGCACGCAAGACAACCCGGTAAGCGATTTACCCACAAGCCTGGAAGAGATTCTGCGAAAAGAGCTGTTGCAGACCCTGGACTCCGTCGATACCGGCCAGGCGCGGCCCTCGCCTTCGGCTCCCAAGGCGTCCCAGGGCGAGCACTCGGACACTACAACATGGAGATCGTAGCCAACCTGGCGGTATGGCTCGGCGGCGAATGCCATGTCGGACAGATGATCGACTGGTTCGGCAGTTACGACCGCACTAGCGGGCTCAGTGCTCGGCTACTGCTGCGCAAACCCGCTAACGAGGGCTCCGAGCGGGATTTCCAGGTCTCCGCCAAGCGCCGCTTCGAGCGCCTGTCGTCATCCATCGATACGCTGGAAAGCGGCAACGACTGAGCCTTTCCCACGCCTTTCCACCTCCTTCTTCCTACCTGGCTGCGGTCCTGCCGCGGCCCGGATACGCTCGCCTGAAACCTGTGGAAAACCCCAGGGACAGGAGGGTAGATAAACCCGCCGAAGCTCTGTGCATAACTCCACATGTTGATAACGAGCCATTCCATCCACAGCTAAAAAACGCTTATCAACAGGGCCCAGATAGGGTTTGGGACAGCCTTATCATTCGCTACAGGCTATGTCTTTACTGGGCTCGACGTACTTATCAACAGAAAAGCCGCTGCTAAGTAATAAACACAAGTTCTAAAAAGATATAAACATTCCTTTCCTTTTATTTTTTGTAAGCCCGCCGAGCCGTTTTGCTCCCTCGATCTGGATTGGCTATTTTTTGTCCAGGAGTCTTCATTCAGGTTCGCTAAATCCTTATACTGTCCGGCTTTCCTGAATTCCTGCTTCTGAACAGGCCGAGGTGCGTGGTGGATTTTCCTACCCGTTTTGACGTAATCGTGATCGGCGGTGGCCATGCAGGCACCGAAGCCGCACTCGCGGCTGCGCGCATGGGTGTGAAAACCCTGCTGTTGACCCACAATGTGGAAACCCTGGGGCAGATGAGCTGCAACCCCGCCATCGGCGGCATCGGCAAGAGCCATCTGGTCAAGGAAATCGACGCCCTTGGCGGCGCCATGGCCGAAGCCACCGACAAGGGCGGTATCCAGTTCCGCATCCTTAACAGCCGCAAGGGGCCGGCAGTGCGCGCCACTCGTGCACAAGCCGATCGCGTGCTCTATAAGGCCGCTATCCGCCATACACTGGAAAACCAGCCGAACCTGTGGATATTCCAGCAGGCCTGCGACGACCTGATCGTCGAGCAGGATCAGGTCCGCGGCGTAGTGACCCAGATGGGACTGCGCTTCCATGCCGACAACGTGGTCCTGACTACCGGCACCTTCCTCGGCGGACTTATCCACATCGGCCTGGAGAACTACTCAGGCGGACGCGCCGGCGACCCGCCGTCCATCGCACTGGCGCGTCGTCTGCGTGAATTGCCGCTGCGGGTCGGCCGGCTGAAGACCGGTACGCCGCCGCGGATCGACGGGCGCAGCGTGGACTTCTCGGTGATGACCGAGCAGCCGGGCGACACGCCGATCCCGGTGATGTCCTTCCTCGGTTCGAAGGAACAGCATCCCGAGCAGGTCAGTTGCTGGATCACCCATACCAACGCCCGGACCCACGAGATCATCGCCGCCAATCTCGATCGTTCGCCGATGTATTCCGGTGTGATCGAAGGCATCGGCCCGCGCTACTGCCCTTCGATCGAAGACAAGATCCATCGCTTCGCCGACAAGGAAAGCCACCAGGTCTTCCTCGAGCCGGAAGGCCTGACGACCCACGAGCTGTATCCCAACGGCATTTCCACGTCCCTGCCGTTCGACGTGCAACTGCAGATCGTGCGTTCCATCCGTGGCATGGAAAACGCCCACATCGTGCGGCCGGGCTATGCGATCGAGTACGACTTCTTCGATCCCCGCGATCTCAGGTACAGCCTGGAGACCAAGGTCATCGGCGGCCTGTTCTTCGCCGGCCAGATCAACGGCACCACCGGCTACGAGGAAGCTGGCGCCCAGGGCCTGCTGGCCGGCGCCAATGCTGCGTTGCGTTCGCAAGGCAAGGACAGCTGGTGCCCGCGCCGCGACGAGGCCTACATCGGCGTGCTGGTGGACGACCTGATCACGCTCGGCACCCAGGAGCCGTACCGCATGTTCACCTCGCGGGCGGAATACCGCCTGATCCTCCGCGAGGACAACGCCGACCTGCGTCTCACCGAGAAGGGACGCGAGCTGGGCCTTGTCGACGATCGGCGCTGGGCTGCCTTCGAAACCAAGCGCGAAGGTATCGAACGCGAGGAACAGCGGCTGAAGAGCACCTGGGTGCGGCCGAATACCCCGCAGGGCGACGCCATCGCCGAGCGCTTCGGTACGCCGCTGACCCATGAATACAACCTGCTCAACCTGCTGAGCCGCCCCGAGATCGATTACGCCGGCCTGGTGGAGATCACCGGCGACGCTGTGGATAACCCCCAGGTGGCCGAGCAGGTGGAGATTCGCACCAAGTACGCCGGCTACATCGACCGCCAGCAGGAGGAAATCGCCCGGCTGCGCGCCAGCGAAGATACCCGCCTGCCTGTGGATATCGATTACCTGGGGATTTCCGGCCTGTCGAAGGAAATCCAGAACAAGCTGAACCAGGCCCGTCCGGAAACCCTCGGACAGGCTTCGCGAATCCCCGGCGTCACGCCGGCTGCGATTTCGCTGTTGTTGATCCACCTGAAGAAGCGTGCCTCTGGCCGCCAACTGGAGCAGAGCGCTTGATGTCTGCGGTAACCCAACACCACGCCGACGAACTCGCGCGCGGTGCTGACGAGCTAGGCGTCGCCCTCGACGCCGACAAGCAACGCCAGCTGCTGGCCTACTTGGCCCTGCTGATCAAATGGAACAAGGCCTACAACCTGACCGCCGTACGCGACCCGGACGAGATGGTTTCGCGCCACCTGCTCGACAGCCTGAGCATCGTGCCTTACGCCGAGGCTGGGGATAACTGGCTGGATGTCGGCAGCGGCGGCGGCATGCCCGGCGTGCCGCTGGCCATCCTGTTCCCGGAAAAGCGCCTGACCTTGCTCGACAGCAACGGCAAGAAGACCCGCTTCCTGACCCAGGTGAAGCTCGAGCTGAAGCTGGCCAACCTCGAAGTCGTGCACAGCCGGGTGGAAGCCTTCCGTCCCGAGAGCCCCTTCGATGGCATCGTTTCCCGCGCTTTCAGCAGCCTGGAGGACTTCGCCAACTGGACCCGCCACCTCGGTGGCCAGGAAACCCGCTGGCTGGCGATGAAGGGCGTGCATCCGAACGAAGAGCTGGCGGCACTCCCGGAGGATTTCCGGGTCGAAGCCGAGCACGCGCTGGCGGTACCCGGTTGCCAAGGTCAGCGGCATCTGCTGATACTGCGGCGCACAGCATGAGGGGGAACAGGGATAACCATGGCTAAGGTATTCGCGATCGCCAACCAGAAAGGCGGTGTCGGCAAGACCACGACCTGTATCAACCTCGCGGCCTCCCTCGTGGCGACCAAGCGCCGCGTCCTCCTGCTGGACCTGGATCCCCAGGGCAACGCCACCACCGGCAGCGGCATCGACAAGCACAACCTGGAGCACTCCATCTACGACGTGCTCACCGGTGAGTGCAACCTCGCCGAGGCCATGCAGTTCTCCGAACACGGCGGCTACCAGTTGTTGCCGGCCAACCGCGACCTGACCGCCGCGGAAGTGGTGCTGCTGGAAATGGACATGAAGGAAAATCGCCTGCGCAACGCGCTGGCGCCGATCCGCGAGAACTACGACTACATCCTCATCGACTGCCCGCCGTCGCTGTCGATGCTCACCGTCAACGCGCTGACCGCCGCCGACGGCGTGATCATCCCCATGCAGTGCGAGTACTACGCGCTGGAGGGGCTGACCGACCTGATGAACAGCATCCAGCGCATCGGCCAGTTGCTCAACCCGACGCTGAAGATCGAGGGGCTGTTGCGGACCATGTACGATCCGCGCATCAGCCTGACCAACGATGTCTCCGCGCAGTTGCAGGAGCATTTCGGCGACACCCTCTACAGCACCGTCATCCCGCGTAACGTGCGCCTCGCCGAAGCCCCCAGCTTCGGCATGCCGGCGCTGGTTTACGACAAGCAATCCCGCGGCGCCATCGCCTACCTGGCGCTGGCCGGCGAGCTGGTCCGCCGCCAGCGCGCCAAAGGCCGCGCCGCAACCGCATAAGGAACCCGCATGGCAGCCAAGAAACGTGGACTGGGACGCGGGCTCGATGCCCTGCTGGGCGGCTCGAGTCCCGCCAAACTGCAGGAAGAAGCCGTACAGGCCGACCGCCGCGAGTTGCAGCAGATCCCCCTCGACCTGATGCAGCGCGGCAAGTACCAGCCGCGTCGCGACATGGACCCTCAGGCGCTGGAGGAACTGGCGCAGTCGATCAAGGCCCAGGGCGTGATGCAGCCCATCGTGGTGCGGCCGATCGCCAATGGCCGCTACGAGATCATCGCCGGCGAGCGGCGCTGGCGGGCCAGCCAGCAGGCCGGACTGGAAAAGATCCCGGCGCTGGTGCGCGACGTGCCGGACGAAGCGGCCATCGCCATGGCGCTGATCGAGAACATCCAGCGCGAGGACCTCAACCCGATCGAGGAAGCCGCTGCCCTGCAACGCCTGCAGCAGGAGTTCCAGCTGACCCAGCAGCAGGTCGCGGAAGCGGTCGGCAAGTCGCGCGCGACCATTACCAACCTGCTGCGCCTGATCGGCCTGCCGGAAGAGATCAAGACCCTGCTTTCCCATGGCGACCTGGAAATGGGCCATGCCCGTGCGCTCCTCGGTCTGCCGGCAGAACGGCAGGTGGAAGGGGCGCGACATGTTGTCGCACATGGGCTGACCGTACGTCAGACCGAAGCCCTGGTTCGGCAGTGGACGCATGCCCCGAGCAAGCCTGCGGGACCGGTCAAGAGCGACCCGGACATCGCCCGCCTGGAACAGCGCCTGGCCGAGCGCCTGGGCGCTTCGGTGCAGATCCGGCATGGTCAGAAGGGCAAGGGACAGCTGGTCATCCGCTACAGCTCCCTGGATGAACTGCAGGGCGTTCTCGCCCACATCCGTTGACACACTTTGGGTTGTAGCGGGTAGTCGGAAATCACTACCAGCCAGTTGAACAGGGGGGACTCCCCCCCTATACTCTGCGCGCTATTTTGTGGGCACTTTTTATGCCAAGTCGTTGATTTGGCAGTGCCGACACCAGAAGACTGAGAGCGCGATGGAGTCCCGCATGCCAAGTCGCCTGCCGGCATTCAGATTGCTGCTCGTCCAACTGGTAGTAGTGCTTGTTGCTGCGATCTCCCTGTGGATTTCTTGGGGACCGGTAGCCGGATATTCCGGACTGCTGGGAGGGATGATCGCCTGGTTGCCGAATTGTTATTTCGCCTACAAAGCGTTCCGTTTCAGCGGAGCGCGGGCTGCCCGGGAAATCGTTCGCTCTTTCTATGCGGGCGAAGCCGGGAAACTGATTCTGACGGCGGTGCTCTTCGCACTGGCGTTCGCAGGCGTGAAGCCACTGATGGCGCCGGCTCTGTTCGGTGTCTATCTGCTGACCCTGATGGTCAGCTGGTGCGCACCCCTGCTGATGGGAAAAACATTTACAAGACCTTAGAGCGATTGAGGCAAACATGGCAGCAGAAACCGCTTCGGGTTACATCCAGCACCACTTGCAGAACCTGACCTTCGGGCGTCTGCCTAATGGTGATTGGGGGTTCGCCCACACCGCCGAGCAAGCCAAGGAAATGGGCTTCTGGGCATTCCACGTAGACACCCTGGGCTGGTCGGTACTGCTCGGCGTGGTGTTCCTGTTCATCTTCCGCCTGGCAGCCAAGAAGGCCACCAGCGGCCAGCCGGGTGGACTGCAGAACTTCGTCGAGGTGATGGTCGAGTTCGTCGACACCAGCGTCAAGGACACCTTCCACGGGCGCAACCCGTTGATCGCGCCCCTGGCCCTGACCGTGTTCGTCTGGATCTTCCTGCTCAACCTGATCGACCTGGTTCCGGTGGACTACCTGCCGATGCTGGCCGCGAAGATCACCGGCGACGAGCACCTGTTCTTCCGCGCGGTGGCCACCACCGACCCGAACGCCACCCTCGGCCTGTCGATCTCGGTGTTC
>NZ_KV812666.1:119700-159201 GCF_001813485.1 Pseudomonas sp. HMSC067G02 | reverse complement strand
ATCTCGGTGTTCGCCCTGATCATCTTCTACAGCATCAAGGTCAAGGGCATCGGCGGCTTCCTCGGTGAACTGACCCTGCACCCCTTCAGCAGCAAGAACATCGTCGTTCAGATCCTGCTGATTCCGGTGAACTTCCTGCTCGAGTTCGTGACCCTGATCGCCAAGCCGGTTTCGCTGGCGCTGCGTCTGTTCGGCAACATGTATGCCGGCGAACTGATCTTCATTCTGATCGCCGTCATGTTCGGTAGCGGAATGTTCCTGCTGAGTGCCCTGGGCGTAGCCCTGAACTGGGCGTGGGCTGTGTTCCACATCCTGATCATCACCCTGCAGGCCTTCATCTTCATGATGCTGACCATCGTCTACCTGTCGATGGCGCACGAAGACAACCATTAATCGATTCGCTTCAACCTTTAACCAACACGACAAAAAGTCGGGAGGAAAAATGGAAACTGTAGTTGGACTGACTGCTATCGCCGTTGCTCTGCTGATTGGCCTGGGTGCCCTGGGTACCGCCATCGGTTTCGGTCTGCTGGGTGGCAAGTTCCTGGAAGGCGCAGCTCGTCAGCCTGAAATGGTTCCGATGCTGCAGGTGAAAATGTTCATCGTCGCCGGCCTGCTGGACGCCGTGACCATGATCGGTGTGGGTATCGCCCTGTTCTTCACCTTCGCGAATCCCTTCGTTGGTCAAATCGCCGGCTAATCACTCGAATCATTCGATTTGAGTGTTTGACGGACAACGAACGAGCGAGGTGTTGGCGTGAACATTAATGCAACCCTGATTGGCCAGTCCGTTGCGTTCTTCATCTTTGTGCTGTTCTGCATGAAGTTCGTGTGGCCTCCGGTCATCGCGGCTCTGCAAGAGCGTCAGAAGAAGATCGCTGACGGCCTGGACGCTGCCAACCGCGCGGCTCGTGATCTGGAGCTGGCTCATGAGAAAGCGGGCCAGCAACTGCGCGAAGCCAAGGCTCAGGCAGCCGAAATCGTCGAACAGGCGAAGAAACGCGCTAACCAGATCGTCGATGAAGCCCGCGACCAGGCCCGTACCGAAGGCGAACGCCTGAAGGCCCAGGCCCAAGCGGAAATCGAACAGGAACTGAACAGCGTCAAGGACGCCCTGCGTGCCCAAGTGGGTGCCCTGGCCGTCACCGGCGCAGAGAAGATCCTGGGTGCTTCGATCGACGCAAACGCGCACGAGCAGCTGGTTTCCAAACTGGCAGCCGAGATCTAAGCGAGGGCGCTATGGCAGAACTGACCACGTTGGCTCGTCCCTACGCAAAGGCGGCTTTCGAGTACGCCCAGGCTCATCAGCAACTGGCCGATTGGTCGGCTGCGCTGGGTGTGCTGGCCGCAGTGTCGCAGGACGACACCGTGCGCCAGCTGCTCAAAGAGCCTCAGCTGACCTCTTCGGCCAAGGCCCAGAGCCTGATCGATGTGTGCGGCGACAAGCTGAATGCACCAGCCCAGAACTTCGTCCGGACTGTGGCTGAGAACAAGCGGCTCGAACTGCTGCCGACCATCGCTGAGATGTACGAGCAGTTGAAGGCCGAGCAGGAAAAGTCGGTCGAGGTAGAAGTCACCAGTGCCTTCACCTTGAGCAAAGAACAGCAGGACAAACTCGCCAAGGCTCTCAGCGCCCGGCTCAGTCGCGAAGTGCGGCTACATGCGTCGGAAGACGCGAGCCTGATCGGCGGCGTGATCATTCGCGCCGGTGACTTGGTAATCGATGGCTCGGTGCGCGGCAAGCTCGCGAAACTGGCCGAAGCGTTGAAATCTTGAGTTTGAAGGGGCAGCGGCATGCAGCAACTCAATCCTTCCGAAATTAGTGAAATCATCAAGGGGCGCATCGAGAAACTCGACGTCGCCTCCCAAGCACGAAACGAAGGCACCATCGTCAGCGTGTCCGACGGTATCGTGCGCATCTACGGTCTGGCCGACGTCATGTACGGCGAGATGATCGAGTTCCCGGGCGGCGTCTACGGTATGGCGCTGAACCTGGAGCAGGATTCCGTGGGTGCCGTGGTCCTGGGTGAATACCAGGGCCTCGCCGAAGGCATGAACGCCAAGTGCACCGGGCGCATCCTGGAGGTTCCGGTTGGTCCGGAACTGCTGGGTCGCGTAGTCGATGCACTGGGCAATCCGATCGACGGCAAGGGCCCGATCGACGCCAAGGCCACCGACGCGGTCGAGAAGGTCGCTCCGGGCGTGATCTGGCGTAAGTCGGTAGACCAGCCGGTACAGACCGGCTACAAGTCGGTCGACGCCATGATCCCGGTAGGCCGTGGCCAGCGCGAGCTGATCATCGGCGACCGCCAGATCGGCAAGACCGCCCTCGCGGTCGACGCCATCATCAACCAGAAAGACAGCGGCATTAAGTGCGTCTACGTGGCCATCGGCCAGAAGCAATCCACTATCGCCAACGTCGTACGCAAGCTGGAAGAGAACGGTGCCCTGGCCAACACCATCGTGGTCGCCGCCAGCGCCTCCGAGTCCGCCGCCCTGCAATACCTGGCGCCGTACTCCGGTTGCACCATGGGCGAATACTTCCGTGATCGCGGTGAAGACGCCCTGATCGTCTACGACGACCTGTCCAAGCAGGCCGTGGCTTATCGCCAGATCTCCCTGCTGCTGCGCCGTCCGCCGGGCCGCGAAGCCTACCCGGGCGACGTGTTCTATCTCCACAGCCGTCTGCTGGAGCGCGCTTCCCGCGTTTCCGAAGAGTATGTCGAGAAGTTCACCAACGGCGCCGTGACCGGCAAGACCGGCTCGCTGACCGCGCTGCCGATCATCGAGACCCAGGCCGGCGACGTTTCCGCGTTCGTTCCGACCAACGTGATCTCGATCACCGACGGCCAGATCTTCCTGGAATCCGCCATGTTCAACTCGGGTATCCGTCCGGCCGTCAACGCCGGTATCTCGGTATCCCGCGTAGGTGGCGCGGCCCAGACCAAGATCATCAAGAAGCTGTCCGGCGGCATTCGTACCGCTCTGGCCCAGTACCGTGAACTGGCGGCCTTCGCCCAGTTCGCCTCGGACCTGGACGAAGCGACCCGCAAGCAGCTGGAGCATGGTCAGCGCGTTACCGAGCTGATGAAGCAGAAGCAGTACGCGCCGATGTCGATCGCCGAGATGTCGCTGTCCCTGTATGCCGCCGAGCGTGGCTTCCTGCAGGACGTCGAAATCGCCAAGGTCGGTAGCTTCGAGCAGGCGTTGATCTCCTACTTCCAGCGCGAGCATGCCGCTCTGCTGGCGAAGATCAACGAGAAAGGTGACTTCAACGACGAAATCGACGCGGGCATCAAGGCCGGCATCGAGAAGTTCAAGGCCACCCAAACCTGGTAAGCCGCAGCGGGAGCCGCGAGGCTCCCGCCTGCTAACCCGATAGGTGTCAAATGGCAGGCGCAAAAGAGATTCGCAGCAAGATTGCGAGCATCAAAAGCACGCAAAAGATCACCAATGCCATGGAAAAAGTGGCGGTGAGCAAGATGCGCAAGGCACAAATGCGCATGGCGGCCGGCCGTCCCTACGCGGAGCGTATTCGCCAGGTGATCGGCCATCTGGCCAACGCCAACCCGGAATACCGTCACCCGTTCATGGTCGAGCGTGAAGTCAAGCGCGTCGGCTACATCGTGGTGAGCAGTGACCGTGGTCTGTGCGGCGGTCTGAACATCAACCTGTTCAAGTCCCTCGTCAAGGACATGAGCGGCTACCGCGAGCAAGGGGCGGAAATCGACCTTTGCGTGATCGGTAGCAAGGGCGCTTCGTTCTTCCGCAGTTTCGGCGGCAACGTCGTGGCAGCTATCAGCCACCTCGGCGAAGAGCCTTCGATCAACGACCTGATCGGCAGTGTCAAGGTGATGCTCGACGCATACCTCGAAGGCCGTATCGATCGCCTGTTCGTGGTCTCCAACAAGTTCGTCAACACCATGACCCAGAAGCCGACCGTGGAACAGCTGATTCCGCTGGTGGCCGATGACGATCAGGAGCTGAAGCACCACTGGGACTATCTCTACGAACCCGACGCCAAGTCGCTCCTCGACGGGCTGCTGGTGCGTTACGTGGAATCCCAGGTGTACCAGGCCGTGGTTGAGAATAACGCCTGTGAGCAGGCGGCCCGGATGATTGCAATGAAGAACGCTACCGACAACGCCGGCGAGCTGATCAGCGATTTGCAGCTGATCTACAACAAGGCGCGTCAGGCGGCGATCACCCAGGAAATCTCGGAAATCGTCGGCGGCGCTGCCGCGGTGTAAGAACAGGTTCAAAATTCAGAGGAACCAGACATGAGTAGCGGACGTATCGTTCAAATCATCGGCGCCGTGATCGACGTGGAATTCCCGCGCGATGCCGTGCCGAGCATCTATGAAGCCCTGAAGGTTCAGGGCGTTGAAACCACCCTGGAAGTCCAGCAGCAGCTGGGCGACGGCGTGGTTCGTTCCATTGCGATGGGTTCCACCGAAGGCCTCAAGCGTGGCCTGAACGTGGACAGCACTGGTGCTGCCATCTCCGTGCCGGTCGGTAAAGCGACCCTGGGCCGGATCATGGACGTACTGGGCAACCCGATCGACGAAGCCGGCCCCATCGGCGAAGAAGAGCGCTGGGGCATCCACCGCGAAGCTCCGTCCTATGCCGACCAGGCTGGCGGCAACGAGCTGCTGGAAACCGGCATCAAGGTGATCGACCTGGTCTGCCCGTTCGCCAAGGGCGGCAAGGTAGGCCTGTTCGGCGGCGCCGGCGTGGGCAAGACCGTCAACATGATGGAACTGATCCGTAACATCGCCATCGAGCACAGCGGTTATTCCGTGTTCGCGGGTGTGGGCGAGCGTACTCGTGAGGGTAACGACTTCTACCACGAGATGAAGGACTCCAACGTACTGGACAAGGTAGCCCTGGTATACGGCCAGATGAACGAGCCGCCGGGCAACCGTCTGCGCGTCGCACTGACCGGCCTGACCATGGCCGAGAAGTTCCGTGACGAAGGCCGTGACGTTCTGTTGTTCATCGACAACATCTACCGTTACACCCTCGCCGGTACCGAAGTGTCCGCACTGCTGGGCCGTATGCCGTCCGCGGTGGGCTATCAGCCGACCCTGGCCGAAGAGATGGGCGTTCTGCAGGAACGCATCACCTCCACCAAGAAAGGTTCGATCACCTCGATCCAGGCCGTATACGTTCCCGCGGACGACCTCACCGACCCGTCCCCGGCGACCACCTTCGCCCACCTGGACGCGACCGTCGTACTGTCCCGTGACATCGCCTCGCTGGGTATCTACCCCGCGGTCGACCCGCTGGACTCGACCTCTCGCCAGCTCGATCCGCTGGTGATCGGCCAGGATCACTACGACACCGCTCGCGGCGTCCAGTATGTTCTGCAGCGCTACAAGGAGCTGAAGGACATCATCGCGATCCTGGGCATGGACGAACTGTCCGAAGCCGACAAGCTGCTGGTGGCGCGCGCTCGTAAGATCCAGCGCTTCCTGTCCCAGCCGTTCTTCGTAGCGGAAGTCTTCACCGGCTCGCCGGGCAAGTACGTTTCCCTGAAGGACACCATCGCTGGCTTCAAGGGCATTCTCAACGGCGACTACGATCACCTGCCGGAGCAGGCGTTCTACATGGTCGGCGGTATCGAAGAAGCGGTCGAGAAAGCCAAAAAACTGTAATCCTGTGCGCCCGGCGACGGGCGCTCATGTGAGGCAAGCGTATGGCCATAACAGTCCATTGCGACATCGTCAGCGCCGAGGCGGAGATCTTCTCCGGCCTGGTCGAGATGGTTATCGCGCACGGCGCTCTGGGTGACCTGGGTATCGCCCCGGGCCACGCGCCGCTGATCACCGACCTGAAACCGGGCCCCATCCGCCTGGTCAAGCAGGGCGGCGAGCAGGAGGTGTACTACATCTCCGGCGGTTTCCTCGAAGTCCAGCCGAACATGGTCAAGGTCCTCGCCGACACCGTGGTTCGTGCCGGCGACCTCGACGAAGCGGCCGCCCAGGAAGCCCTGAAGGCTGCCGAAAAGGCGCTACAGGGCAAGGGCGCCGAGTTCGACTACAGCGCCGCTGCCGCGCGTCTGGCCGAAGCCGCAGCCCAGCTGCGCACCGTCCAGCAACTGCGCAAGAAGTTCGGCGGCTGATTTCCAGCCGGTACTTCTAGCGGTGTCAGGGAAAAGGGTAGCCTGTGGGCTACCCTTTTTTCGTTTTGCATCTTCACTCACAGGTTTTGCCTGTGACCACCAGGAACGGTAGTCCAGTCCATGTCCCTTGAAATCGTGATTCTCGCCGCCGGCCAGGGCACCCGCATGCGTTCGGCCCTGCCCAAGGTCCTCCATCCCATTGCCGGCAAGCCGATGCTCGGCCACGTCATCGACTGCGCGCGCCAGTTGCAGCCGGAACGGATCCACGTGGTGATCGGCCACGGCGCGGATCTGGTGCGTGAGCGGATGGCCGCCGACGACCTGAATTTCGTGCTCCAGGCCGAACAGCTCGGTACGGGCCATGCGGTGGCCCAGGCCCTGCCGTTCCTCAGTGCAGACCAGGTGCTGATCCTCTACGGCGACGTGCCGCTGATCCAGCTGGACACCTTGCAGCGCCTGCTGGCGCAAGTCACCCCGGACCAGTTGTCGTTGCTCACCGTCGACATGCTCGACCCCACCGGCTACGGCCGCATCGTCCGTGACGACCAGGGCGCGGTGCAGGCCATCGTCGAGCACAAGGACGCGACCCCGGCGCAGCGCCAGATCGGCGAGATCAACACCGGCATCCTCGCGGTGCCGGGCAAGCGCCTTGCCGACTGGCTCGGCCGCCTGTCCAACGACAACGCCCAGGGCGAGTACTACCTGACCGACGTGATCGCCATGGCGGTCGGCGACGGCCTGGTGGTTGCCAGCGCCCAACCGCTGGACGCGATGGAAGTGCAGGGCGTCAATGACCGCATGCAACAGGCCCAGCTGGAGCGTCACTACCAGCGCCTGCGCGCGGAGGAGCTGATGCGCCAGGGCGTGACCCTGCTCGATCCGCAGCGCCTGGATGTCCGTGGCGAAATCTCGGTCGGCCGCGACGTGCTGATCGACGTCAACGTGGTGCTGGAAGGCCGCGTGGTGATCGAGGACGACGTGCGCATCGGACCGAACTGCGTGATTCGCGACAGCGTCCTGCGGCGTGGCGCGGTGATCAAGGCCAACAGCCATCTGGAAGGCGCGGAGCTGGGCGAGGGTAGCGATGCCGGTCCGTTCGCCCGCCTGCGTCCGGGCAGCGTGCTCGGCGCTCGGGCCCATGTCGGCAACTTCGTCGAACTGAAGAATGCCCGCCTGGGCGAGGGCAGCAAGGCCGGCCACCTGAGCTACCTGGGCGATGCCGAGCTGGGCGCCAACTGCAACATCGGCGCCGGCACCATCACCTGCAACTACGATGGCGCGAACAAGTTCCGCACCGAGCTGGGCGACGATGTGTTCATCGGCTCGAACAACTCGCTGGTGGCGCCGCTGAAGATCGGCGATGGCGCGACGACCGCGGCCGGCTCCACCATCACCCATGAGGTTCCGGCGAAGAACCTGGCCTTCGGCCGCGCCCGGCAGAAGAACCTGGAAAACTGGAAGCGCCCGGAAAAAATCAAGAAGTAACGGAGCGGCACGGATGCCGAAGCCTGCGAAATGGATCGTGCTGGGGCTGCTCATAGCCTGGGCGGTGCTGCCCGAATGGCCGCGGATACCCGTCGAAGGCGCCAGTGCCCGCGACTGGAATCCGCGAACCTTCTGGTTCGAGCCCTGGGGGCGCTCCGGAGTGCACAAGGGCATCGACATCTTCGCCCGCAGCGGCACCCCCGTACGCTCCGCCAGCTACGGCCTGGTGCTCTATCGCGGGGAGATCGCCCTCGGCGGCAAGGTCGTCCTGGTGCTGGCGCCCAAGTGGCGCCTGCATTACTACGCCCATCTCGATAGCCTCGACACCTATCCGGGCCAGCCGGTCCTCGCCGGTTCCCGCCTGGGTGCGGTCGGAACCACCGGCAACGCGCGCGGCAAGCCGGCCCACCTGCACTACGCGATCATCACCTTGCTGCCCTATCCCTGGCTGGCCGACGCCAGCACCCAGGGTTGGAAGAAAATGTTCTACCTCGATCCCAATACGGTGCTGCCGAGCCGATGAAAAGTCATTGACGGGAATCGCCGGATAAGTTTTGATTCGCACACTTTTCTTTCGAAACGAAACTTAAGTGATCTCGAAACGTAATACGCCGCAACGTCGCCATGCCATCCTCGCGCTGCTTTCCGAGCAGGGCGAGGTCAGCGTGGACGCACTCGCCAAGCGCTTTTCCACCTCGGAAGTGACCATCCGCAAGGACCTCGCCGCCATGGAAAGCCACGGCCTGCTGTTGCGTCGCTACGGCGGTGCGGTGCCGATGCCGCAGGAACTGATCGGCGAAGCCGCGCAGCCCGTCTCGCCCTACAAGCAGGCTATCGGTCGCGCCGCCGCGGCGCGCATCCGCGAGCATGCGCGGATCATCATCGACAGTGGCAGCACCACCGCGGCGATGATCCCCGAACTCGGGCACAAGCCGGGCCTGGTGGTGATGACCAACTCACTGAACGTGGTCAACGCCCTGCGCGAACTGGAGCACGAGCCGGTGCTGCTGATGACCGGGGGGACCTGGGATCCGCATTCCGAGTCGTTCCAGGGGCAGGTTGCCGAGCAGGTGCTGCGTTCCTATGACTTCGACCAACTATTCATCGGTGCCGACGGCATCGATCTCGAACGCGGGACGACCACGTTCAACGAATTGCTGGGCCTGAGCCGGGTGATGGCCGAGGTCGCCCGCGAGGTGATCGTCATGGCCGAGGCCGACAAGGTCGGTCGGCGCATTCCCAACCAGGAATTGCCCTGGAGCAGCATCCATACCCTGATTACCGACGAGCGCCTGGAACCTTCCGCGCGCGAACAGATAACCGCCCGGGGCGTCACGCTGATCTGCGCCCCGGTCGAGGCCTGAAAGGAGAAAGACCCCATGTGTGGAATCGTAGGCGCGATCGCCGAGCGCAACATCACCCCCATCCTCATCGAAGGCCTCAAGCGCCTCGAGTATCGCGGCTACGACAGCGCCGGCGTGGCGGTCTTCGATAACGAAGGCAGGCTGCAGCGCTGCCGCCGGGTCGGCAAGGTCGCCAGCCTGGAGGAAGGCCTGGCCGGTACGCCGCTGCTCGGCCGCCTGGGCATCGCCCATACCCGCTGGGCGACCCACGGCGCGCCAACCGAAGGCAACGCCCACCCGCATTTCTCCAGCGACGAACTGGCGGTGGTGCACAACGGCATCATCGAGAACCACGAACCTCTCCGTGAGCGGCTCAAGGGCCTGGGCTACGTGTTCACCTCGCAAACCGACACCGAGGTCATCGTCCACCTGCTGCATCACAAGCTGCAGTCCATCGGCGACCTGACCCTGGCGCTGAAGGACGCGGTCAAGGAATTGCACGGGGCCTATGGCCTGGCAGTGATCAGCGCGGCGCAGCCGGACCGCATCGTCGCCGCCCGCAGCGGCAGCCCGCTGGTGATCGGCCTCGGGCTTGGCGAGAACTTCCTCGCTTCCGACCAACTGGCGCTGCGCCAGGTGACCGACCGCTTCATCTACCTGGAAGAAGGCGATATCGCCGAGATCCGTCGCGACAGCGTGCGCCTGTGGGATGTCCAGGGCAACGACGTGCAGCGCGAGACCGTGCAGTACCACGAAGGCGCCGAAGCCGCCGACAAGGGCGAGTACCGGCACTTCATGCTCAAGGAAATCCACGAGCAGCCCAGCGTCGTGCAGCGCACCCTGGAAGGCCGCCTCGGGCAGAACCAGGTAATGGTGGAAAGCTTCGGCCCGCAGGCGGCGGAGCTGTTCGCCAAGGTTCGCAACGTGCAGATCGTCGCCTGCGGTACCAGCTACCACGCCGGCATGGTCGCCCGTTACTGGCTGGAAAGCCTGACCGGGATTCCCTGCCAGGTGGAGGTTGCCAGCGAGTTCCGCTACCGCAAGGTCGCGGTGCAGCCGGATTGCCTGTTCGTCACCATCTCCCAGTCCGGTGAGACCGCCGACACCCTGGCTGCCCTGCGCAACGCCAAGGAGCTGGGCTTCCTCTCCAGCGTGGCGATCTGCAACGTTGCCACCAGTTCGCTGGTGCGCGAATCCGACCTGACCCTGCTGACCCAGGCCGGCCCGGAAATCGGCGTGGCCTCGACCAAGGCCTTCACCACCCAGTTGGTCGCCCTGCTGCTGCTGACCCTGGGCATCGGCCAGGTGCAGAAGCGCCTGGCCGATGGCGTCGAAGCCGAGCTGGTGGACGAACTGCGTCGCCTGCCGACCCGGCTGGGCGAGGCGCTGGCGATGAACCGGACGGTGGAGAAGGTTTCCGAGCTGTTCGCCGAGAAGCACCACACCCTGTTCCTCGGCCGTGGCGCGCAGTTCCCGGTGGCCCTGGAAGGCGCGCTGAAGCTCAAGGAAATTTCCTATATCCATGCCGAAGCCTACCCGGCCGGCGAACTCAAGCATGGTCCGCTGGCGCTGGTGGACAGCGACATGCCGGTGGTTACCGTGGCGCCGAACAACGAGCTGGTGGAGAAGCTCAAGTCGAACCTGCAGGAAGTCCGCGCCCGCGGCGGCGAACTGGTGGTGTTCGCCGACGAAGGCGCGGGCATCGAGGCTGGCGAGGGCACCCATGTGGTGGGCATGCCGCACATCGGCGACGTGCTCTCGCCGATCCTTTACACCATCCCGTTGCAATTGCTCTCGTACCATGTCGCCGTGCTCAAGGGCACCGACGTCGACCAGCCGCGCAACCTGGCCAAGTCGGTCACCGTCGAGTAACGCTGGCCGCGTACCCGAGAAGCCGGGGCAGGCATGCGGCCCCGGTGATCGCGGCGCTCGCCGTCAATCGCGCAACGGCAGCGCCTCGTCGCTCCTGCGGCTGGCGAACCAGTCCAGCACGGTGAGCCAGGCGCCGATCCCCAGGCCGATGCCCAATACCCACAGGGTGGCGGGCGGCCCCCTCAGCTCCAGCAGTCGCACAGCCAGGGGCACGCTGGCGAGAATAGCGATGTTGTTGAACGTCTCGGCGAACGACAGCACCATGCCCTTGTCCGGCCCGGAGCGCGAGGCGAGTACCACCGTGCCCGCCGGCGCGCCCAGGCCCAGCGCGGCGCCCCAGGCGCCCAGGCAGCAGAGTGCCACGGGCAACGTTAGCGGCAGGAGCATGAAGGTCGACATCGATAGCACCAGGAGCGCCAGCACCAGCAGGAGCATGTCTTCGTCGCGCTTCAGATAACGTTGCAGGTAACCCGCGGCGAGGTTGCCCACGGCCAGGCCCACGCCGAAGGCGGCGATGCTGACGCCTATCTGCGCGGTGCTGAAGCCGTAGCGCTGGCGCAGCACCTCTCCCGAGAGAAGCAGGCCGGCGACCCCGGTGCCGTTCCAGGCCCCCTTGGCGATCAGTGGCCTGAGGATGCTCCATTGCCTGCACCAGCCCAGCGCGTGGCCCTCGGCGCGCGGTGCCACGGCTTGCACGGGAAGGCGCTGGCGCGCCATCAGGAAGACCAGCACGCAACCGCACGAGACCATCAGGAAGGGCGTCGCCCAGCCGAAGAAGTCCGAGAGGAGGCCGGCCAGTGCCGGGCCGGCGGCAATGCCGAGGGTCATGCCGAGCATCACCTGGCCCATGGCACCGGCCTGTCTTTGCGGGGCGACCACCTCCGCGACCAGGGCGAAGGTGGTCGGAATGATGATTGCCGAGGCGATGCCCCCGATTACCCGCAGGACAACGGCAATTTCCAGGGTCGGGGCGATGACGATGGCCAGGGTATCGACGGCGAAGAGGATCAGGGCGAGCAGCAGCAGCTTCCTGCGTTGCATGCGGTCGGAGAAGTAGCCCAGCAACGGCGCGGCGATCGCATAGGAGAACGCGTAGCTGGAGATCAGCCAGGCGGCGCCGCTGGTAGTGGTGTGGAACGCCTGCGCCAGCGGCCCGAGCATGGAGGACAGCATGAACTCGGTCACGCCGACGAAGAACACGGCCATCGACAGGGCCAGCAGGAACAGGCCGTCGAGCTTCTGTGAAGGCGGGGAAATTTTCTGGTTCATGATGTTCTCTTTGGCTGAATGAGCGGACGAACGCCAAGGGGGCGCCGGCTCGCGGAGCCGGCGCCAGGGCCAGGGATGAACCGCTCGGGCTATGGAAGGGATGGTTGTGTGGCTGGTGCGGGAACGGCGGGGAGAAAAGAAGGGAACGAAGCGAGATTCCGGGCGCCAGTGCACGATTTCATCGAAGAAGGCTTCGGAGTATCGCCGCAAGCGGAACCGCCCGGGCTTGGGAGCGCAGGAGAAACTACCCTATGGGAACGTTAGCCGAATTTTGCTCTCCTGCCGGATATCGCGACATTCGCCCCGGTTTGGTTCCCACTTTGGATTGATACTCGGACCAGACCATACCCGGCAACAGGTCAGCGGAACGGTTTCCAGAAGCGCTCCAGCGCCGCCGCCAGCAGTTCCGTATCGCCGCGCGAGTCGCCCCAGGCGCGCAGGGAGTATTGGGTCAGCGGACCGTAGTGCCGCTCCAGGCGGCAGACTTTCTCGTCGCGCCGGCAGTTGCGGCCGACGATCCTGCCGGTCAGTACGCCGTCTACCACTTCCAGCTCGGTGGCGATCAGGTGCACCCCGAGCTTCTCGGCGAACGGCCTGAGTAGCAGCGAAGGGGAGGCGGAACAGATGGTCACGGTGCTGCCGCTGCTGACCTGGTCGGCCACCGCGGTCAATGCGTGGGGACGCATCAGTGTTTCCCAGAAGCGGTTCTGGTAGGCCAGCGCCCGCTCTTCCAGCACATGTACGGGCACATCGGTGAGGAAGGTGGCGATCAGGCGCGCCTTCAGGTCGTCGCGGCCGATACGCCGGCAGAGATAGGCCAGGCTGGGTCCTGCCATGCGCAGCATGCGGCGGACGAACACCCGGTTGCCGAAGGCGAAGCGCAGGAAGGGCACGAAGCTGTCTCGGTATGTCAGCGTACCGTCGAAGTCGAACACGGAGAGAAAGCGTACTTCGCGTGTTTCGAGGGACACGGTCTCGTTCATCGGCGTTCCTTATATCGCTTCCTTTCCTTTGACACGGACTATGCGTCGTTCCGTTATTGCAGCAAGGGAAAGTTTGTATATCAAAACTGTCAATTATTCATAGGCAGACTGGCTGCTAACCTGAATCCGAGTGTTGAGAGGGTTTTGCATCGATAGATAGGAGGCTAAGTAGCCGATAGCAAAACTCTATCAAGGTACTGGACTATAGTGATTCCGTCTTGTGACCAGGAGGTTTGGCATGATTGCACAGCTCCCCTCTGAGTTGCTGTCCCTGCAACTGCCGTTGCGGATCCGCATCGGCGATGCTCAGGCGTTCGATCTGGGGCCGGATCCACAGGTAACCATGGTCATTCGCGATCCCTCGCTGCTAACCGAGATCACCCATCCCAGCCTCGATGCGCTGGGCAAGGCCTACGTCGAGAAGCGCCTCGACATCGAAGGACCGATCAGCCAGGTCATCGGTATCGGCGATGCCCTCAGCGAAGCGCTCGGCGGACCCGATGGCGCCGCGCCGCCGGTTCGCGAAAGCCACGACAAGGTCACCGACGCCGAAGCCATCCATTACCACTACGACCTGTCCAACGACTTCTACCAGCTCTGGCTGGATCCGGAAATGGTCTATTCCTGCGCCTATTTCGAGACCGGCAAGGAAGACCTCGCCACTGCGCAACTGGCCAAGCTCCGCCACCTGTGTCGCAAGCTGCGACTGCAGCCGGGCGAGAAGCTGCTCGATGTCGGTTGCGGCTGGGGGGGCCTGGCGCGCCTGGCCGCTCGCGAGTTCGGCGTCGAGGTCACTGGCATCACATTGAGCAAGGAGCAGCTGGCGCTCGGGCGGAAGCGGGTCAAGGCCGAAGGCCTGGAGGACCGGGTCACCCTCAAGCTGCTGGACTACCGCGACCTGCCGCGCGATGGTCGCTTCGACAAGGTGGTCAGCGTCGGCATGTTCGAGCACGTCGGGCACGCCAACCTGGGGCTGTACTTCCAGCAACTCTACGATGCGGTGCGTCCCGGCGGCCTGGTGATGAACCACGGCATCACCTCGCGCTACACCGACGGCCGCCCGGTGGGCAAGGGGGCCGGCGACTTCATCGATCGCTACGTGTTTCCCCACGGCGAGCTGCCGCACCTGTCGCTGGCGGTGGCGCGGATGAGCGAAGCCGGGCTGGAAGTAGTCGACGTGGAAAGCCTGCGTCTGCACTACGCCCGGACCCTGGACTTTTGGAGCGCCAACCTGGAAGCCAGGCTGAAGGAGGCGGCTCGCCTGGTGCCCGAGGAAACCCTGCGGATCTGGCGGCTGTACCTGGCCGGATGCGCCTACGGCTTCAAGCGCGGCTGGATCAACCTGCACCAGATCCTCGCCATTCGCCCCCACGAGGATGGCTCCCACGAGCTGCCCTGGTCGCGGCGCGACCTGTACGCCTGAACGCCGGCGACCGGCTCCCTTGCGGAGCCGGTCGCGCAATCGGTCCTTGCGGATTGTCCTGCGTGGCGGGGCGGTCTAGTCTGCACGAAGTCCTGCGCGGTCGAGGGAAGCCGGGACGCTTCCGCGACAGCGCGACAACAACGATAAGAACAGGAGACTTCCCATGTCGCTGAGCAGACGCTTCGGTCTTTTCACGCTTGCCGCAACGGTGACCTTCAGTACCGCGGTCTTCGCCGCGCCGACCTTCATCAATATCCTCACCGGCGGCACCAGCGGGGTCTATTACCCCATAGGGGTCGGCCTCTCGCAGATCTACGGGCACGATATCCAGGGCGCGAAAACCTCGGTGCAGGCCACCAAGGCCTCGGTCGAGAACCTCAACCTGCTGCAGGCCGGGCGTGGAGAACTGGCGCTGGCGCTGGGCGACTCGGTCGCCGACGCCTGGAACGGGGTCGCCGACGCCGGCTTCAAGGCGCCGTTGAAAAAGCTGCGGGCTATCGGCAATACCTATCCGAACTATATCCAGGTAGTGGCCAGCCAAGCCTCGGGCATCAAGACCCTGGCCGACCTGAAAGGCAAACGCATTTCGGTGGGCGCGCCCAAGAGCGGTACCGAGCTGAACGCCCGGGCGATCTTCAAGGCCGCCGGCCTGAGCTACGAGGACATGGGCAAGGTGGAGTACCTGCCCTACGCCGAGTCGGTGGAGCTGATCAAGAACCGCCAGCTCGACGCTACGCTGCAATCCTCCGGCTTGGGCATGGCGGCCATCCGCGACCTGGCCTCGACCATGCCGATCACCTTCGTCGCGATCCCGGCGGACGTGGTGGCGAAGATCGACAGCCCGGCCTACCACGCCGCGAGCATTCCCGCCGGCACCTACGACGGCCAGGAGCAGGACGTGCCGACGGTGGCGATCGACAATATCCTGGTCAGCCACTCCGGGGTCAGCGACGAGCTGGCCTACCAGATGACCAAGCTGATGTTCGACAACCTGCCGCGCCTGGTCACCGCCCATGCTGCCGCCAAGGACATCGCCCTGGACAAGGCGGCGAAGAACCTGCCGATTCCGCTGCATCCCGGCGCCGAGCGCTTCTACAAGGAGAAGGGCGTACTGCCCGAGTGAGGCCCGTTTCTCCGTAGCCCGGTCCGTGCGGCGGACCGGGTTCCCCGCGTTTCCGGCTGTAGGGAGTCGATGCATGAGCGATCATCAGAACGGGCTGCACCTCGAGGCGGAAAACTGGCCGCGCGCGCTGTTCGCCGTGGCCCTGGCCTTTTCCGTGTTCCAGGTCGTCACCGCGGCCTTTCCCCTGATTTCCACCCAGGTCCTGCGGGCAATGCACGTCGGACTGCTGTTGCTGGTGGTGTACATCAGCTATCCCGCCTTCGGCATACGTCGCCCCTGGCAGCCGTTGGCCTGGTTGCTGGGCATGGCCGGCCTGGGCACGGCGGTCTACCAGTGGGTTTTCGAGGCCGACCTGATCCAGCGCTCCGGAGAGCTGACCCAGGCCGACATGGTCGTCGGCGTGGTGCTGATCGTCCTGGTCTTCGAGGCGGCGCGACGGGTGATGGGCATCGCCTTGCCGATCATCTGCGCGCTGTTTCTTGCCTATGGCCTGTTCGGCGAACACCTGCCGGGCGACCTGGCCCACCGCGGCTACGGCTTCGACCAGATCGTCAACCAGCTGTCGTTCGGTACCGAAGGTCTCTACGGCACGCCGACCTACGTGTCGGCAACCTACATCTATCTGTTCATCCTGTTCGGCGCCTTCCTCGAGCAGGCCGGCATGATCCGCCTGTTCACCGATTTCGCCATGGGCCTGTTCGGCCACCGGGTCGGCGGGCCGGCCAAGGTCTCGGTATTCTCCTCGGCGCTGATGGGCACCATCACCGGCTCCGGCGTGGCCAACGTGGTCACCACCGGACAGTTCACCATCCCGCTGATGAAGCGTTTCGGCTACAAGCCGGCGTTCGCCGGCGGCGTCGAGGCGACCGCGAGCATGGGCAGCCAACTGATGCCGCCGGTGATGGGGGCGGTGGCGTTCATCATGGCCGAGACCATCAACGTCCCCTACGTGGAGATCGCCAAGGCGGCGCTGATCCCGGCCTTGCTGTATTTCGGCTCGGTGTACTGGATGGTCCATCTCGAGGCCCGCCGGGCCGACCTCAAGGGCCTGCCGCGCGAGCAGTGTCCGAGCGCCTGGGGTGCCGTCCGCGAGCGCTGGTTCCTGCTGATTCCGTTGCTGGTGCTGATCGCGCTGCTGTTCTCCGGGCGCACGCCGCTGTTCTCCGGAACCATCGGCCTGGCGCTGACCGCCATCGTCATCCTCGGTTCGGCGATCATCCTGCGGGTGTCCTCGCTCGGCCTGCGCATCGCCTTCTGGGTGGCGCTGGGGCTGCTCTGCGCGGGGTTCTTCCGCCTCGGCATCGGAGTGATCTTCGTTGTGATCGCGGCCCTGGCCCTGGCCTGCTGGTTCGTCCGTGGCGGCCGGGAAACCCTGCGCATCTGCGTCCGCGCCCTCGCCGAAGGTGCGCGACATGCGATTCCGGTGGGCATCGCCTGCACCCTGGTGGGAGTCATCATCGGGGTGATTTCGCTGACCGGCATCGCCACCACCTTCGCCAGCTACGTGCTCGACCTGGGACGGGAGAACCTGCTGCTGTCGCTGGTCCTGACCATGGTCACCTGCCTGGTCCTGGGAATGGGCATCCCGACCATCCCCAACTACATCATCACCAGCTCCATCGCCGCGCCGGCGCTGCTGGAACTGGGGGTGCCGCTGATCGTCTCGCACATGTTCGTCTTCTACTTCGGCATCCTCGCCGACCTCACCCCTCCGGTGGCGCTGGCCTGCTTCGCGGCGGCGCCGATCGCCAAGGAAAGGGGATTGAAGATCAGCTTCTGGGCGGTGCGCATCGCCCTGGCGGGTTTCGTGGTGCCGTTCATGGCGGTGTATTCCCCGGCGCTGATGCTGCAGGAAGGCGGTTGGGGGGCGACGCTCTATGTCACCTGCAAGGCGGTGCTGGCCATCGGCCTGTGGGGCATGGCTTCCATCGGCTACCTGCAGGGGCCGCTGGCCTGGTGGGAGCGCCTGGTGGCGTTCGCCGCGGGAGCCAGCCTGGTCCTGGCCTTGCCGATCAGCGACGAGCTGGGCTTCGTCCTCGGCGCGCTGGTGATCGGCTGGCACCTCTGGCGCCAGCGTGCGCGCGAGGCGGTGGCGTGATCGCGCTGTGCCTGGGCATGGCCGGCAGCGTCTGGGCGACGCTGCCGCTGCAGTCGTTCACCCTGGCCTGGCAACACACGGTCGAGAAGGTGCTCTGGGAAGAAGACTATCGCCTGAGCGAGCGCGGCCTGCTGCTGGAAGAGGCCCGGGTGCGGGGCAGCGGGGCGGGGATGGAGATTCCCGAGGGCGCCGTGCTGCGTGACGGCGCCTGGCATTACCGCCGTGGGTTGCCGCCGCTGCAACCGTTGCGGCTGGGGCGCACACCGGAGGCCGGCGACTACCGGATCTGCCGTCAGGGGCGCTGCGATGCGCTGGCGCGCTGGATCGGTCCGCCGGACCCTGAGCGCCCGGCGGTCGAACTCTGGGCGTGTCCGATACGGGGCCCGAGCGACTGAACGTCCTGTGGATAACCCTGCGACGCCAGTCCACATCCATAAAAACGACGAAGCCGGAGCTGCTTCCGGTCATAAGGAAAACGTCCATGCGTAGCTGTATATCAGTCTTCCGGCCGGCCCTGCTGGCACTGTTCGTCTCGGCAAGCGGCTCGGCCGGCGCCGACGCGGCTGTGGAAAACCCGCGGATCGGCCGTGCCGCCGATCTCTATGAACTGATCCCGGAATACCAGCCGGACACCTACCGGAACATGGACAAGGTCTATCCGACCCGGGTTATCCACAAGGGGACCAAGGTCCGTCCGCTGCCGGCGGGTGTGGCCATCGCGCCGCGCTACCGGATCGGCGGCGAGGAATACGGCGTCGACGATTTCATGCGGCGCAACCGCGTTGGCGGCGTGCTGGTCCTCAAGGATGGCAAGGTCGCCCTGGAGCGCTACGGCCTGGGCAACGACGAACGCACGCGCTGGACCTCGTTCTCGGTGGTCAAGTCGATCTCCTCGACCCTGGTGGGCGCCGCCGTGCAGCAGGGCCTGCTGGCTCTCGACCAGCCTGTGGACAAGTACCTGCCGAGCCTGGCCGGCTCCGCCTACCAGGGGGTGACGGTGGAGCAGGTCCTGCAGATGAGTTCCGGGGTCCGCTGGAACGAGACCTATCGCGATCCGAAGTCCGACCGCCGGCAGATGTTCGACGCCCAGCTCGCCGAACGTCCCGGTGGCATCCTGCGGCTGCTGGCGAGCCTGCCGCGGCAGTACCCGGCCGGTACCCACTTCACCTACAGCACCGGAGAGTCGCACCTGCAGAGCGAGCTGCTGCACGCGGCGACCCGCATTCCGGTGAGCGACTACCTGTCCGAGCGGATCTGGGCGCGGATGGGCATGGAGAGCGACGGCTTCTGGCAACTGGAATCGCCGGCCGGGCAAGAGATCGGCAGCAGCGGCTTGAGCGCGACCCTGCGCGACTATGGCCGCTTCGGCCAGTTCGTCCTCGAGGACGGGGTGATCGATGGCGAACGTATCCTTCCCGAAGGGTGGGTCGATCGTGCCAGTCGCGTCGAGGCTTCTTCCCACCTGGCCCCGGGCAAGCTCTACGATGGCGAATACGCGCTCGGCTACGGCTACCAGTGGTGGACCTTCCCGGTGGGCGCCAAGGCCCTGCCCGAGCATGACGGCGGGGCCTTCGAAGCCCAGGGCATCTTCGGCCAGTACCTCTACATCAACCGCAAGGAGAAGATCGTGGCGGTGGTCTGGAGCGCCTGGCCGAAGCCGGAGATGGACGATCGCGAGGAGGAGACCTATGCCTTCCTTGGCGCGGCGGTGAAAGCCCTGCGCTAGGGCCGTGGGCGAACGGATATCCACAGCAGGCTGTGGACAAGACTTCAGCGGGAAAACCGCAGGGGCAGTCCCTGGCAATCGTCGGACAGGCGTCCCGCGTGCCAGGCGAGTTGCCCGGAGACGATGGTGGTATCGATCCGATGGTGGAATGCCCGGTGGCGGAACGGCGTCCAGTTGCAGCGCGACAGCAGCGGCATGGCGCTGGCCAGCGCCGGGTGCTCCAGTTCGCTGACCAGCACCAGGTCGGCCCAGTAGCCTTCGCGGAGGAAACCGCGATCGGCGATGGCGAACAGTTCGGCGACCCGGTGGCTGGTCTTCGCCACCAGGGTGGCCAGCGACAGCCAGCCTTCGCGGACCAGCTCCAGGAGTGCCGGCAACGCATGCTGGACCAGTGGCAGGCCGGCCGGCGCCTGTGGATAAGCCTGCTGCTTCTCGGCCCAGGCGTGCGGCGCGTGGTCGGTGCCGATCACGTCCAGGCGGTTGCCGGCCAGCGCCCTGCGCAGGGCGTCGCGGTCCTCGCGGCTCTTGATCGCCGGGTTGCACTTGAGCAGATGGCCGAGGCGGGCGTAGTCGCTGTCGTCGAACAGCAGGTGGTGGACGCAGACTTCCGCGGTGATGCGTTTCTGGCACAGCGGCTTGTCCTCGAACAGGGCCAGTTCGCGCGCTGTGGATAAGTGCAGGACATGCAGCAGCGTGCCATGTCGTTGCGCCAGTTCCACCGCCAGGGCGGTGGAACGGTAGCAAGCCTCGGCGTCGCGAATGCGCGGGTGGGCGGCTGCCGGAATACGTTCGCCGAAGCGTTGTCGCCAGCGCGCGAGGTTGGCTTCGATCCGCGGCGTGTCTTCGCAATGGCTCAGCAGCAGGGTCGGAACGCTGGCGAACAGGCGCTCCAGGGTCGGCAGGTCGTCCACCAGCATGTCGCCGGTGGAGGCGCCCATGAACACCTTCACCGCGGCGACATCGCGTGGATCGAGGGCGGCCACGGTGTCGAGGTTGTCGCGGCTGACGCCGAAGTGGAAACCGTAGTTGGCCACGCTATGGGCGGCGGCGAGGCGCTTCTTTTCCGCCAGCGCTTCGAGGCTCAGCGTCGCCGGGCGGGTATTGGGCATGTCCATGAAACTGGTGATGCCGCCCGCCACGGCGGCGCGGGATTCGCTGGCGATCGAGCCCTTCTGTGGATAACCCGGCTCGCGGAAGTGCACCTGGTCGTCGATCATTCCCGGCAGCAGGTAGCGTCCGGCGGCATCGATCTCCCGGCTGGCGCCGCAGTTTTCCAGGCAGCCGGCGATGCGTTCGATGCGACCGTGGCGGACCAGCAGATCGCCTTCGCGTACCTGTCCCTCGTTGACCATCCGGGCATTGCGGATCAGCAGGCTTTGCATGTTCAGAACTCGTTCTGCAGCGACTTGTAGCCGCGTACCAGGTCGACGTTGGTGCGCGCCACGTCTTCCGAGAACTCGCTGGCCGAAACGCTGACCCGCGGCATGCTCGCCAGGTCGGTGCGCGGACCGATGCGCTCGGTGGACGGGACGTAGAAACCCGCTGGCAGGTCGCAGCCGTCGACCACCGCGTTGTGGCGGACCACGCAGCCATCGCCGACCCGACAGTTGAACAGCACGCTGTTGAAGCCGATGAAGACCCGGTCGCCGACTTCGCAAGGACCGTGGACGATGGAGCGGTGGGCGATGGAGCTGTGCTCGCCGATGGTCACCGCAGCACCCGACTTGGAATGGATCACCACGCCGTCCTGGATGTTCGAGTTGGCGCCGATCACGATCGGTTGCATGCCGCCGTCGGCGTCGACTTCGTCGGCACGGATCACCGCGTAGGGACCGACGAAGACGTTGGCCTGGATGATCACCTTGCCGCAGATGATCGCGGTCTTGTCCACATAGGCCGATTCGTCGATCACCGGCAGGTCGCCGGAGGGATTCTTGCGGATCATGCGGCACCTCGTTGCCAGTGGCTTTCGGCGACGGCGTCGTGGGCATGCAGGCTTTCCGCATGGACGACCCGTATGGAGAACCGGCTCGCCTGTGGATAACCCTGCAGGGCGCGGTGCAGCCGGCGCACCGCGTCTTCGCAGAACATCAGGTTCTGTCCGTTGGCGAGGGCGAAGGCCTGCTCGTCGGCGCGTTTCACCGCAGTCTGCACCGCGGTGCCGAGGGCGCTTTCGCCGAGATCCGCCAGCTCTTCCAGGGGCAGTCCGACGCAGTCTTCCGCCAGGCCGATGCGCAGGTGCGCGCTGCTGCGCTGGCTGTGCGGGGTGGCGACGATGCCGGCGCTGCTGCCGAGCCAGGCGAGCACGCTGGCATGATCGAGCGGCTGTCCGGCGAAGTCCTGGTCGAAGCGCTCCTGGATCAATTGCCGGGCCAGTGCCGCCGAACAGGGGCAGGTCGAGGAGTAGGTCAGCTCGAGATGGACTTCGGCCTGGAAGTCATCGCCTTCCAGGCGCGTGTCCAGCACCAGTGGATAACGTTTCCAGCCGCTCAGCGGGCTGACCAGCGCCGGACGCCGCAGCAGCGGCGCGAGGCGCAGGCGCAGGTAGGCGCGACGCGACAGGCCGGCGTGGCTGTCGAGGAAGCGTTGCAGGACGGCGCGCAGGCGGGAAAGGTCTAGCTCGCCCTGTTCCAGTTCGGCCAGCGCCAGGTAGAGGCGCGACATATGGATGCCGCGGGCCTGCGGGTCGTCCAGGCTGACACCGGCATCGGCTTCGGCGGCGACCCTCTGCCCGCCGATCTGCACGGGGAGGGCGATGCCCTGCATGCCGACCCAGTCCAGGGGAAGATCGGCGGTGGTGGTCTGGCGGGCAATATCGGGAAGCGTCAAGGCATTCATGGAGAACTCGAAGAAGGGCAGGCAAGGCCTGGAAATGGCTTGAATGTTATAATATAACGTATTAGCTAATGCCGACCCTTGCAATCGGGTATTTCGTCGATGAAGCGCCGTCGCCTCCTGCAAAGCCTGCTCGCCGGCCTGGCCCTCCAGCCGTTCCTGGCCGCCAGCGCCAATGTACGAATCCGCCAGGCCCGGGCCTGGAATTCCTCGGAAAGCTGGCGCCTGGTGCTGGAACTGGACGGCCCGCCGCGTTATCGAACCTTTTCCCTGCAGGCCCCCGAGCGGTTGATCCTCGACCTGCCCGACGCGCAATTGCTCGCAACGCTCTCCGAGCTGCCGCTGGACGGCCCCGTGCGCGCCATCCGCAGCGGCCAACTGGGTGGCGGCGGGACGCGCATCGTCCTCGACCTGCGCCAGGCGGTCAGGCCGCGCAGCTTCGCCCTGGAACCGCAGGCAGGAAAGGGCCATCGCCTGGTCCTGGACCTTTATCCACAGGCGCTGGCGGCTCCCCCCGAGCCGATGCTGGCGCTGGCCCGCCCGCTACCCTCGACGGGCCGCGACATCCTCGTGGTGGTCGATGCCGGCCATGGCGGCAAGGACCCCGGCGCGGTCGGTAGCAAGGGCGAGCGCGAAAAGGACGTGGCGCTGGCCATCGCCCGCCTGCTGGCGCGGCGGATCGACCGCGAGAAAGGCTTCAAGGCGCGCCTGGTGCGCAACGGCGACGTGTTCGTCCCGCTGCGCAAGCGGCCGGAAGTGGCTCGGCGCTACAACGCCGACATGTTCGTCTCGGTGCACGCCGACGCGGCGCCGCGACTGACCGCCTCCGGCGCATCGGTATATGCCCTCTCCGAGCATGGCGCCAGCTCGACCATGGCGCGCTGGATGGCCGACCGCGAGAACGGCGCCGACCTGATCGGCAACAGCGGCAACCTGCCGCTACAGGGCCGCGACAAGGTACTCGCCGGGGTGATCCTCGACATGGCCCTGAGTTCGACCATCGCCAGCAGCCTGGACCTCGGCCACAGCGTTCTCGGCCAGTTGTCGGACGTCACCGCGCTGCACCAGAAGCGTGTCGAGCAGGCCGGCTTCGCCGTGCTCAAGTCGCCGGACATCCCTTCGATCCTGGTGGAGACCGGCTTCATCTCGAATCGCGGCGATTGTCGCCGGTTGATGGACGAACGCCATCGCCAGCGCCTGGCCGAGGCGATCTTCGCTGGCGTGCAGGGCTACTTCCGGCAACGCCCTCCCGCCGGCAGCTACCTGGCAGCGCTCAGCGCGCAGCCTCCCGGCTAGGGCCTTCGCTGCAGCCGCTGACCCGCCCGCAGGTCAGGCGTTGGCGCTGGCCCGATGAACTGCTCAGGCGGCTGACGCTGGTCCAGCCGATGTTGCGGCTGAGGCCGACCCAGATTTCCCCGTCGCTGGCGATGCCGCTGAAGAAGGTCAGGCGCCCGTAGCGCGTATTGGTCTGGGCCCAGCGTCGTCCGCTTGCCGCGTCGTATCCGCGCAGCCAGGTGTCGTTGCCGCCGGTGGCGACGCTGTAGTGGTTGCCCAGCCGATCCATGCAGGCCAGAACGGTGCGCAGGTAAGCGCATTCCGCCGGGCGGGTGCCGGGAAGAAAGCCCTGCGCCTGTGCCGCCGGAGCGAGCAGCAGGAGGGCCAGGCAGTAAAGGTGGAGGACGCGGCGCATCGGTGGATCCCGGGATGACGTGGGCCCAGGGTAGCCGGAAGGCGATTGGCGGGCCATCGATTGTGGTGTTAACTGTTATAGTATAACGTTTTAAATTTCCCAGGTTCAGCCCATGACCGAACAGGAACTGCTTGCCCAGCCCGACGCTGCCTACATGGACGAAGCCCAGCAGGACTTCTTCCGCGACCTGCTGCTGCGTCAGCGCCAGGAACTTCAGGCGCGCATCGAAGGCGAATTCGGCGAGCTGCGCGATCTCGAACGCCCCAGCGACGAGGCCGACCTGGCTTCCCGCGAGGAACAGCGGCAATGGCAACTTCGCCTGCTGGAGCGGGAGAAGAAGCTGCTCGACAAGATCGACGAAGCGCTGGAGCGCCTGGCCCGCGGCGACTACGGCTGGTGCCAGGAAACCGGCGAGCCGATCGGCCTGCGCCGCCTGCTGTTGCGTCCCACCGCCACCCTCTGCATCGAGGCGAAAGAGCGCCAGGAGAAGCGCGAACGCCACGTGCGGCACAACTGAAGAGGTTACCAACCGTGAACCAACGCCTACCTGTCACCGTGCTGTCCGGCTTTCTCGGCGCCGGCAAGAGCACGCTGCTCAACCATGTGCTGAAGAACCGCGAGAACCGCCGGGTTGCGGTGATCGTCAACGATATGAGTGAAATCAATATCGATGGCAGCGAAGTCCAGCGCGATGTCAGCCTGAACCGCGCTGAAGAGCGCCTGGTGGAGATGAGCAACGGCTGTATCTGCTGCACCCTGCGCGAAGACCTGCTGGAAGAGGTCGGCCGTCTCGCCCGGGAAGGCCGCTTCGACTACCTGCTGATCGAGTCCACCGGGATTTCCGAGCCGATGCCGGTGGCCGAGACCTTCACCTTCCGCGACGAGCTGGACCGCAGCCTGTCCGACGTGGCGCGACTGGATACCATGGTCACGGTGGTCGACGGGATGAATTTCCTCCGCGACTACCAGGAGGCCGCCAGCCTGGCCAGCCGTGGCGAAACCCTCGGTGAGGAGGATCAGCGCTCGATCACCGACCTGCTGATCGACCAGGTCGAATTCGCCGATGTGATCCTGGTCAGCAAGATCGACCTGATCTCCAGCGAGCAGCGCGAGGAACTGCTGGCGATCCTGCGCCAGCTCAATGCCGAGGCGGAGATCCTGCCGATGGTGATGGGTCAGGTGCCGCTGGCGAAGATCCTCGATACCGGTCGCTTCGATTTCGATCGCGCGGCGTCCGCGCCGGGCTGGCTGAAGGAACTGCGCGGCGAGCACCTGCCGGAAACCGAGGAATATGGCATCGCCTCCATGGCCTACCGGGCGCGCCGTCCGTTCCACCCCGCGCGCTTCCACGCCTTCCTGCACAATCCGCTGAAGCAGGGGCGGCTGCTGCGCTCCAAGGGCTTCTTCTGGCTCGCCAGCCGGCCCCGCGAGGCTGGCAGCTGGTCGCAGGCCGGCGGCCTGATGCGCTACGGCCTGGCGGGCCGCTGGTGGCGCTTCGTGCCGACCGGACAGTGGCCACAGGACGAAGAGGGCCTGCGGGCGATCATGCGGCACTGGGAGGAAGGCGTCGGCGACTGTCGCCAGGAGCTGGTTTTCATCGGCCAGAACCTGGACTTCACGGCCCTGCGCGCAGCCCTCGATGCTTGCCTGCTGGATGATGCCGAGATGAACCTGGGCATTCCGGGCTGGCAGGGCCTGGACGACCCCTTCGAGGATTGGGGGCACGCCGCATGAGCGCACTGCCACAGGAAAGTCCGTTGCCGCGCCAGGCGTTCGGCGAAGACCCCCAGGTGCTGGCCGAGGTGCTTCGCGACGGGGTCAACCTGGCGGTCTGGACACGCCGGCTGAACCCGGCGCTGCGCGACTTCGCCGCCGCCCTGGTACGCAACCGGCCGGGACTGGCGCTGAGCCAGACGCTGGAGATGGAAGAGGAACGGCTACCCGCCTTGGACGGCCTGCTCGACGCGCGGCAACTGCCGGGACAAGCCGATTTCCTCGACGACCTGGGCTGGCTGGTCGAGGCCTTCTTTTGCCTGACCGGGGCGCGGCGTATCGGCCTGCGCCTGCGCGTTCTGGATAAACCGATGTGCCCGCGTTTCCATGTCGACCACGTGCCGCTGCGGCTGGTCACCACCTACCAGGGCGCTGCCAGCGAATGGCTGGACGAGTCCGGCCTGGACCGTCGGCTGCTTGGCGGAGCACAGGCGGAAGTTGTCGATGAACAGCTTATCCATAGCTTGTCCACAGGCGACGTGGCGCTGCTCAAGGGCGAACGCTGGGAGGGTAACGAAGGTGCCGGACTGGTGCATCGCTCGCCGCGAGCGGAGCCCGGGCTGGCGCGCCTGCTGTTGACCCTGGACTGGCTTGCCTGAGCCTGTGGACAAGTGTCTTTCGAGGAATAAAAAAAGGCCATCCGCAGATGGCCTATCACCAAAAAGTCGTCCTACCTTGGGGATGGGGACGAAGGGTGCTGAGGTACCCGACTCCCATTTAGCCCGGACGCTGTGACAGGCTGATGACGCGCTCAGGGCTTTTTCGCGGCGCTAGGCTCTTCCCAGCGGCCTTGGCTCTGGCTGGCGCAGAACGGCTCCAGGTAGCGTGCGTCGGTCGCGATGCCGTAGTAGAAGATGTCCTGCCGATAGGGCGCATTGGGTACCCTGGCGTCGCGGCAGACACCGAAGGCGCCCGTCGGACACTCCTCGGCGAACGCCACCTCGACCTTCTGGCCCTGCAGTTGTGGCTGGCAGAAGCCTTCGCGGAACAGCTTGGCCGGGATGCTGCGGTTCTGCTGGCAGACCTTCACATCGAGATTCTTCGCCTGGCTATGGACGATGCAGGCTTCGGCCAGGGCCAGGCCCGGCAGGCAGGACAGGAAGAACAGGAACGGACGCATGCGAGGACTCCATTGCAGACGGGCGCGACTCTAGCACGGGGCCTGGCTCCCCGCAGGCAAGGACCGCATTGATCCACAGGCTTTCACATTCCGGTTGCGCAGATGCTTCGAGAGATACCCACACACCTGATCGGCGGCCCCCTGGGGGCCGGCAAGACCAGTCTGATCCGCTCGCTGCTGGCGCAGAAGCCGGCGGGCGAGCGCTGGGCGGTGCTGGTCAACGAGTTCGGCGAGATCGGCCTGGATGCCGCGCTGCTGGCCACGGACGTCGACGGCGTGGCCATCGGCGAGGTGGCGGGCGGGTGCCTCTGCTGCGTCAATGGCGTGCCGTTCCAGGTGGGGCTCGGTCGCTTGTTGCGTCGGGCACGGCCGGACCGGCTGTTCATCGAACCCTCCGGGTTGGGACATCCGCTGGCGCTGTGGAAGCAGCTGCAGGCTCCTCCCTGGTCCGGCGTCCTGGCCCTGCAACCCCTGGTAGTGGTGCTGGATGCCGCCGCGCTGGCCTCCGGCCAACCGTTGCCGGAGGCACAGGAACAGGCGCTGGAAGCGGCCGGCATGTTGCTGCTGAACAAATCCGAAGCGCTCGACGCGACGCAGCGCTGCGCCGTGCGCGCGCGCCTGCCGGTCCTGCCGTTGCGCTGGAGCGTGCGCGGCCACCTGGCATTGAGCGATCTGCCGACCAGCGTTGCCGGGGAAGGTAGCGCGACGACCTGGGCGGCCCTGCCGGACGCGCCTGCTCAGTTGGGAACGGTGCTGCCCGCCGAGCGACCGCTGCGCGCCGTGCGCGAGCAGGACGGCCAGCTGGCCATCGGCTGGCGGCTGGCGCCGTCGGTGCGTTTCGATCGGGTCGCAGTGGACGCCTGGCTGAGCCGTTTGTCCGGACTGCGGCGGGCCAAGGCGGTGCTGCATTGCGCGGACGGTTGGTATGCAGCGAATGCCGCGCCGTTTGTGGATAACTGGGGCAAGTCCTCGTGGCGGCGGGATAATCGGCTGGAACTGATCCTCGCCGCAGGCGCGGATGAAGAGGCGCTCGAAGAGACGTTCCTGGCGTGTCGGATGGTCGCGGAATGATCCGCCAAGGTTGCCCTGAGGACGCGACTGAATGATAATAATTATCAGAAGACTCTACTTCCTTACCTTTCACTTCTCCGCAGGTCGCCCTCATGTCGCCACAGCCTTCACGGTCGCCTGACCGTTTTTCGCTGGCCGCGCTCGCCGAAGACCACCCCACCGCTCCCGCCCAGGGAGACGAAAGCGAGTCCCTGCCATGCGTGAATGCCCAGCGCGGAGAACCCAACCTGCGCGTGGTGGACTGCTCCGGTGCGCGCCGCGACGAGGAAGTGGCGGTCGAGGAAGTGCTGATCCCCTACGCCCATGGCAGCGATCCCGAAGACGTCCCCGGCGAGCCGCCCAAGTCGCGCTGGTGGTTGTCCTCCGGCGCGGCGGTGGCGATGCATGTGGCGATCATCGGTGCGCTGGTGTGGGTGATGCCGACCCCGGCCGAACTCAACCTTGGCCACGGCGAACTGCCGAAGACCATGCAGGTGAATTTCGTCCAGCTCGAGAAGAAGGCCGAGCCGACCCCGCAGCCGCCGGCTGCCGCGCCGGAGCCGACGCCGCCGAAGATCGAGGAACCCAAGCCGGAGCCGCCGAAGCCGAAGCCGGTGGAAAAACCCAAGCCCAAGCCGAAACCCAAGCCCAAACCGGTGGAAAACGCCATTCCCAAGGCCAAGCCGAAGCCGGAACCCAAACCCAAGCCGGAACCCGAGCCGAGCACGGAGGCATCCAGCCAGCCCAGCCCGTCCAGCGCCGCCCCGCCGCCGCCCGCACCTACCGTCGGGCAGAGCACGCCCGGCGCGCAGACTGCGCCCAGCGGCTCGCAAGGCCCGGCCGGCCTGCCCAGCGGCAGCCTCAACGACAGCGACATCAAGCCGTTGGGCATGGCGCAACCGGTCTATCCGCGAATGGCCCAGGCACGGGGAATTCAGGGCCGGGTGAAGGTGCTGTTCACCATTACCACCGATGGCCGCATCGACGATATTCAGATACTCGAGTCGGTGCCGTCAGGCATGTTCGACCGTTCGGTGCGCCAGGCCATGGCTAAGTGGCGTTTCGAGCCGCGTGTCAGCGGTGGCAAGATCGTCGCCCGCCAGGCGACCAAGATGTTCTTCTTCAAGATCGAGAAGCGCCGCTGAGGCGGTTCGCCGACAACGAAAAGAGCCGCGCCTTCGAGCGCGGTTTTTTTATTCCCGGTAGGTCTCGCAGACGGGGCCTCGCTGCCTGGGGACGGCAGGCCCCTTGCGCTGTTCCGCCGTGGCGAGGAGATCGGCGTTTACGCGCCAAGGTTCCAGCCCCGCCGGAATGACGAGCCGCAGGGTGAATAACCGCTTGCGGTTATCCGCCGTGGAACGCAGGGGCACCGGCGGATTACGCCGCCGGCGTTGCGCGCCCTAGGGTTCCGGTCGGGATGCCGTGCCGTAGACCAACAGCCGGCGGGTGTGGGGAAATCGGTTGCCGCGCCAAAAAGCAGGACGGCGACCTGAAGGTCGCCGTCCTGTGGATAAAAAGGCCCGGAGTGTGTCGGGGCCATGAGCACGAGGCTCAATCAATCGGTCGTGATCTTCGAGTGCTTCTGGGTGTCCTTCATGAACACATAGACCAGCAGCGAGCAGGCGATGCAGGCGGTGACGTACCAGTAGAAGCCGCTCTCCAGGCCGACGCTCTTGAACCACAAGGCAACGTATTCGGCGGTGCCGCCGAAGATCGACACGGTCAGGGCATACGGCAGGCCGACGCCCAGGGCGCGGATCTCGGTGGGGAACAGTTCGGCCTTCACTACCGCGTTGATCGAGGTGTAGCCGCTGACGATCACCAGCGCCGCCATGATCAGGAAGAACGCGCCCCACCAGCTGTCGACGCTGTGCAGGGTGCTGAGGATCGGGTAGGTGAAGATGGTGCCGAGTACGCCGAAGGCGATCAGGATCGGCCGCCGGCCGATCTTGTCGGAGAGGGCGCCGACGATGGGCTGCAGCAGCATGAAGAGGAACAGGGTGGCAGCCGAGATCATGGTCGAGTCGGTCTTGCTCATGCCTACCGTGTTCACCAGGTACTTCTGCATGTAGGTGGTGTAGGTGTAGAAGGCCAGGGTGCCGCCCATGGTCAGGCCGACCACGGTCAGCACTTCCTTCGGATGGCGCAGCAGGGTGCGCAGCAGGCTTTCCTTCGGCTCTTCCTTCTTCTTCGAGAAGGACTCGGTCTCTTCCATGCCGCGACGCAGGAACATCGCCACCACTGCGCACAGCGCGCCGATGAAGAAGGGTACGCGCCAGCCCCAGCTTTCCAGTTGTTCTACGGTCAGGGTCTGTTGCAGGACGATCAGCACCGCCAGGGCGATGAGCTGGCCGGAGATCAGGGTCACGTACTGGAAGCTGGAGAAGAACCCGCGCTGTTCCTTGTTCGCCATTTCGCTCAGGTAGGTGGCGGAGGTGCCGTATTCGCCGCCGACCGACAGGCCCTGGAGCAGGCGCGCGACCACCAGCAGGATCGGCGCGGCGACGCCGATGGTTTCATAGCTGGGGGTCAGGGCGATGATCAGCGAGCCAAAGCACATCAGCAGCACCGAGGCCAGCAACGCCGCCTTGCGGCCCTTACGGTCGGCATAGATACCCATCAGCCAGCCACCGATCGGGCGCATCAGGAAGCCCACGGCGAAGATAGCTGCGGTGTTCAGCAGTTGGGCGGTCATGTCGCCCTGGGGGAAGAATGCCTTGGCGAAGTACAGCGAGAAGGCGGCGTAGACGTACCAGTCGTACCACTCGACCAGGTTGCCGACGGAACCGCTGAAGATCGACTTGATGCGTTGCGAAGTGGTGCGGGGCTGGGCAGACGCGGAAATGGCGTTGGCGCTTTCCATCGTGTTTCCTCTTTTCGTTGTTGTCTTGGATGTGCTGATCAGGGCGCAGCACACCGGCACATCGCGAGGGCGACGTATTGGATGGCTCGATAGCAGGTGCCGTGCCAACGCGGGAAAGCCGCGTGGGGACTGGGTTGGAAGAGGAGCGGGGTGGTCTTGGCCGAGCGGGAGTCCGCCGACCGGGAGAGTGGATAAGCGGAAATCCGCCGATCCTTCAGGGCAAAGGGTCCGATAGCGACATCAGGTGCAGGCGAGGGCGAATAACCGCAGCGTGGTTATCCGCCGATTCGACGGCAGGCCGGGATCGCTTGGCTCTCAGTGGCTGCCCTTTTCCTGGTCGAGGGTTTCCATCAGGGCGATCTGCATCCGCGAATGCACGCGGATCAGCCAGCGCCAGAGCACTGCGATCACCAGGCCGGCGACCAGCGCCACCACGATCAGCAACTCGCCCGGCGGCAGGATGCTCGAGCTGAGCGCAGCCAGCAGCACCATCATGCCGGCCAGCGACAGCAGCGGGATGATCTCGGAGATCACCCGACGTACCCGCGCCGTATGGCGTCCGGCTTTCTCCGGCTTGACCCCGAGTTCGGCCAGCAGCATCGACAGAGCCTTGAGCTTGCGGTACGCGGCGATCAGGAAGGCCAGCGAGACCAGCAGCGCGCCGCCCCAGATCAATGCCTTGTGCAGTCCATCGTAGGCGACCCACTGGCTCATCCAGGCGGAAAGCGTATCGGCGAAATAACCGCCGGCGAGGAAGATCGCGATCACCAGCGCCAGGTTCACCCCGACTTGCAGCAGGATGCGCCGGATCATCGCCGCCAGCACCGCACGGTCGCCCTGCGGCTGGATGCTGCGCAGCCAGTCGCCGTAGTGGCCGAAGATCCTCGCCATGCGCTGCGGCATGGCGTTGGCCAGGTGCTGCGAGAGCGGATCGGCGGCGCGGATCAGGTACGGGGTGAGCAGGGTGGTGATGGCCGAGACCGCTACCGCCACCGGGTAGAGGAAGTCGCTGGTGACTTTCAGGGTCATGCCCAGGGCGGCGATGATGAAGGAGAACTCGCCGATCTGCGACAGGCCCATGCCGACCCGCAGCGAGGTGCGTCCATCGTTGCCGGCGATGAACGCGCCCATGCCGCAGGAAAACATCTTGCCGAGCACCACCGCGACGGTGATCAGGGCGATCGGCCAGGCGTACTCGACGAGGATCTTCGGATCGATCAGCAGGCCGATGGCGACGAAGAAGATCGCACTGAACATGTCACGGACCGGCTCGATCAGCCGTTCGATCTGCACCAACTGGCGCGACTCGGCCATGATCGCGCCGATCAGGAAGGCGCCGAGCACCATGCTGTATTCCAGCTTCACCACCAGCAGGCAGAAGCCGAAGCACAGGCCGAGCACGGTGACCAGCAGCATCTCGTTGCTCTCGAACTTCGCCACGTAGGCCAGCAGGCGTGGCACCAGGAGGATGCCGACGACCAGCGCGACGATCATGAACAGGCTGAGCTTGCCGACCGTGGAGAACACCTCGCCGGTTTCCACCGAACCGCTCACGGCGATTCCCGACAGCAGGGCGATGATGCCGATGCCGAGGATGTCCTCGACGATCAGCACGCCGAAGATCAGTTGGGCGAAGCGCTCGTTCTTCATCTTCAGGTCGCCGAGCGCCTTGACGATGATGGTGGTGGAGGAGATCGCCAGGATCGCGCCGAGGAACAGCGAGTCCATGGTGCTCCACTCGAAGAAGCGACCGATCTCGAAGCCGATCCAGATCATCAGGACGATTTCCAGGAACGCCGCGATGAACGCCGTGGCGCCGACCTGGAAGAGCTTGCGCAGGCTGAATTCCAGGCCGAGGCAGAACATCAGGAAGATCACCCCGAGTTCGGCCAGGGTCTTGATCGTGTCTTCGTCGTGGATCAGCCCGAAGGGCGGGGTGTGCGGGCCGATGATGAAGCCGGCGACGATGTAGCCGAGGACCACCGGTTGGCGCAGGCGGTGGAAGAGAATGGTGACCACGCCGGCCACCAGCATGATCACGGCGAGGTCCTGGATGAAATCGACGGCATGCATGGCGGCGGTCCTCGCTCGAGTGGGAATGGGTCGGCAAACGCGCGACCGGGAAGCCTCGCAGAGCCGCAGACTAGCACTGGCAAGTGCTTGATCGGGGTACTGAAAAAAACTGTAACAGACCTTTCTGCAAGGCTTTGCGCTGCGCCTTTCCAGCCGCCGGGCGGGCGTTCGTCCGCCGATCCGGGATAGCGCCTGTCATCCTCGTCAACGACGGTGTACCCTGGCGCCGACCCGCGAGCCAGACGCGGCGGGCGAAAAAACGGCGGCCGCGGAGCAATAGCCCGAAACAAAATCCGGCTGGTCCTGCCGCCCGTACCGCCGCAACATGACGCGCGTCGATTCCCCCAAGAGAGAAAGACTACAATGCAGCGTGTTCTCAGCATCGCCCTCGCCTTCTGCCTGGCGCTGACCGTCAGCCTGGATGCCAATGCCAAGCGCTTCGGCGGCGGCAAGAGCCTCGGCTCGGCACCCAGCCACCAGACCCGCCAGGCGCAGCCGGCCACTGCGCCGAACGCCACTGCTGCCGCCCCCAACGCCGCCCGTCCCGCCGCTGCCGCCAGCGGTGCTTCGCGCTGGCTCGGCCCGCTGGCCGGTATCGCCGCCGGCGGCCTGCTCGCCTCCATGTTCATGGGCGACGGCTTCGAAGGCATCCAGATGCTCGATATCCTGTTGATCGCCCTGGTGGCCTTCATTGCCTTCCGCTTCATCGCCGCTCGCCGACGCCAGCAGAACCAGGGGCAGCCGGCGATGGCCGGGCACGCGCCGATGCAGCGCGAAATGCCGGCCCAGGCGCCGATCTTCGGTGGCGCCACCGCCGCTGCCGCCGTTGCGCCGAGCCCGGTGATCAACGCGCCGAGCTGGTTCAACGAGGAGCGCTTCGTCGGTGCCGCTCGCGAACACTTCATGTCCCTGCAGCAGCATTGGGATGCCAACGAGATGGACAAGATCGCCGAGTTCGTCACCCCGCAGATGTTGCAATGGCTGAAGCAGGAGCGCGCCGAGATCGGCGACGCCTACCAGTCCACCTACATCGACAATCTGGTCGTGCAACTGGACGGCGTCGACGACCAGGCCGACAAGACCATCGCCACCCTGACCTTCAGCGGTGTGTCGAAGACCTCGCGCTTCGACCAGGGCGAAGCCTTCAGCGAAAGCTGGCGGATGGAGCGCGCCCAGGGCGAGAACCAGCCATGGCTGGTGGCCGGTATCCGGCAGAACTGATCCCGAGTGGTTGCGGTCCCTTCGGGGGCCGCCGAAACCCCCGCTCCCGCCAGGGAGCGGGGGTTTTTCATTTCCGTTGGCGGGTTGACCGACCATTCGTCCGGCGCCATGGCCGAAGGCCAGCCACGACACTTGTCTTGCGCTCGGTGCGGCTACTGTATAAAAAGCGCGCCACCCGTTGCGAGAGAGCCTGTCGTGGAAGACGTCATCGAAAAACTGCGTGAACTCAACGAACCGGTTCCGGTGCCCCTGGAACTGCCGGAAGAAGAACTGCTGGTGGAAATCGAGGAAGAGCTGCTGATCGGCATTCCCGCCGAATTCCGCGAATTCCTCCTGCTGGTCAGCGATGTGGTCTACGGCCGCCTGGAGCCGGTGACCGTGACCGATCCGCACTCGCACACCTACCTGCCCGAAGTGGCGGCCACTGCCTGGGACCTGGGCGTTCCGCGCGAGCTGATCCCGCTTTGCGAGGACGACGGCAGCTACTACTGCGTGGCGGAGGACGGCGAGGTGGTGCTCTGGGCCGATGGCGACCTCACCGATGAAAGCTGGGATTCGGTGTGGGTCTGGGCTCGCGACGTCTGGCTGGAGAGCTGAACCTGAACCGCCGCAAAGGCTCTGCAACGTGCCTTTTCGGCTGACTTCCCGACGTCGCGCGAGGCTGCCTGGAGGCCCTGCGCGCCGCCGTCGGCGCTTCGTCTCCGACAAAGCGCCGCTGTGCTAAGGAATTTCCCTCGATTGCCACGGTCACAAGGGCAATTCCGCACTTGTCGCTCCGGATGTAGGCAAGTGCGCTGCCCCGTGTGGAGATTCTATGAAGTTCAAAGCTCTGTTCGCTGCATTGCTGCTGACCAGCCTGGCGGGTTGCGCCAACCAGGCGGTGGTCACTTTGCAAGATGGCAGCGAGGTCCTGGTCAAGGATCAGTCGGATTACGACAAATACAATGACTACTACGAGTTCGAACAGCTGAATGGCGACACCATCCTGATCAAGAAGGACAATGTGCGCACCATTCGCCCGCAGTAGCGGCGCTTATCTCCCGTCAGGCGTGCTCGCCGGAACGGTGTCGCTTTCGTGGCCGGGCCTCCAGCTCCAGGAGGTTCAGCAGGTACTGGCCGAAGTAGGCCAGGTCCTGTTCGATCGCCGCGCGCGCGGCCGGGCCGTCGCCGCGGCGTAGCGCGTCCAGGGCGTCCTCGTGGAAATCGTTCAGGCGTAGGGAGAGGTCGGCCTCGGTGAACAGCCGGTTGAAGAACGGCCCGACCTGTAGCCAGAGCGTCTCGATGAGACGCAGCAGCACCGGGTTGCCGCAGGCGCGGTAGAGCGTCAGGTGGAATTCGCTGTTGGCTTCCAGGTAGGCCTGTACCTCGCGTCGGCGCAAGGCGTCCTCCATTCGCCGCAGACATCCTTCGAGCCCTTCCAGTGCCTGCTCGTCCAGCCGGCCGCTGGCGCTTTCGGCCGCCAGCCCTTCGAGGGACAGGCGCACCTGGAGGATCTGCAGGAAACGTTCGCGGGTCATCAGCGGCACCCTGAGCGAGCGTTGTGCCTCGCCCTCCAGCGCCCCTTCCGCCACCAGCCGTTGCAGGGCGGCGCGAACCGGCATCGGGCTGGTTCCCCACTGGTTCGCCAGGTCGCGGATCTTCAGTCGCTCGCCGGGCTGGAAACGTCCGGCCAGCAAGTCTTCCCGCAGTCGTTGGTAGAGTCGTTCCTGGAGATTCTCGGCCATGGTCAGCTCCGGGTCGCCGGTGGCGCCGGAAGCTGGGAAAGCGTCAGGTTGCAGTTGCGCATGTTCAGCTCCGTTTGTTTTCGATCAGGCAGTTGCCGCCGTCCACCACCAGCAGTTCGCCGTTGACGAAGCTGGCTTCGGGCGAGGCGAGGAAGGCCACCGCGGCGGCCACCTCTTCGGGCCGGCCGGCACGTCCGCTGGGGCTGGCCAGGGCGGCCTGGCGTTCTTCGGCGGTGCTCGAGCCGGTGGCGATCCAGCCCGGCGCGACGCTGTTCACCGTGATGCCGCTCTTCGCCACCTCCAGCGCCAGGCCCATGCTCCAGCCGACCAGACCGGCCTTGGCCGCGCTATACGCGGCTTCGCCCGGGTTGCTGCCGCGGGTTCCGGTGGTGGAGGCGACGTTGACGATCCGCCCGTAGCCGCGCTCGCGCATGCCCGGCAGCAGGCCGCGGGTGAGCAGGAAAGCGCTGGTCAGGTTGCGCGAGAGGGACAGTTGCCAATCCCGCAGCGAGGTCGCTTCCACTGCGCTGAAGGGTTCCGCGCTGTTCAACTGGGCCATGCCGGCATTGTTCACCAGGATGTCGACCCGTCCCCACTGGGCTTCGGCCCAGTCCAGCAGGCCCTGCACCTGGGCTTCGTCGGTCAGGTCGGCGCTCGCGGCGCGCACGTCGTGACCGCATGCGCTCAGTTCCTCCGCTCGTTGCCGAATCCGCTCGCTGCTGGCGGTGATCAGCAGGCGCACGCCTTCGCGGGCCAGTCGCCGGGCAATGGCGAAACCGATACCGAGTTCGCTGCCGGCGCCGCTGATGAGCGCGACCTGGCCTGTCCACTTCGGAAAATCGTTCATTTTTGTGATCACAAAATTGACATGGAAAACAGATTATCAGTGCTTTCAAATACTGTATTGACTTTTTTGTGATCACAAATGAAAGTTGTGCGAAATAAAAAACGAGGTGTTCGAAATGACCGCCAGTGGCATCGCCGAAGCCGCCGTGGAAACCTTCATGGCCCGCGAGCAGCAACGTTTCCTTGCGCAAAATCCACAGTCCGTCGCGCTCGCCGAGCGAGCCCGGCGTGCGTTGTTCGACGGCGTGCCGATGCACTGGATGAGCGATTGGTCGACACCCTGTCCGCTGTTCGTGGAGCGTGCCCACGGCGCGCGTTTCCATGATGTGGATGGCCACGTCTACGTGGACTTCTGCCTGGGCGACACCGGCAGCATGTTCGGTCATTCTCCGGCGCCGATCGCCCGGGCACTCGCCGAGCAGGGCGCGAACGGCCTGACCACCATGCTTCCGGGGGAGGATGCCATCGTCGCCGGCGAGCTGCTGGCGCAGCGCTTCGGCCTGCCGTTCTGGCAGGTAGCGACCACCGCCACCGACGCCAACCGCTTCGTCCTGCGCTGGGCGCGCGCGATCACCGGTCGCAAGGTGGTGCTGGTATTCGACGGCTGCTACCACGGCACGGTCGACGACACCCTGGTTCGCTGCCGCGACGGCCGCACCGTGCATCGCTCCGGCCTGCTCGGCCAGGCCCACGACCTCACCCAGTTCAGCCGCGCGGTGCCGTTCAACGACCTCCAGGCCCTGGAGCGGGCGCTGGCCAGCGAAGACGTGGCCGCCGTGCTCTGCGAGCCGGCGATGACCAACATCGGCATGGTCCTGCCGCAACCCGGCTTCCACCAGAAGCTGCGCGAGCTGACCCGTCGTCACGGCACGCTGCTGATCATCGACGAGACCCACACCATCTCCACCGGACCAGGCGGCTGTACCCGCGCCTGGAAACTCGAGCCGGACTTCATCACCCTCGGCAAGCCGATCGCCGGCGGCGTACCGTGCTCGGTGTATGGTTGCAGCGCGGCGATGGCCAACGCCATGCAACTGGCCAGGGCACGCGCCAGCGAGCAGAGCGAAGGCCACGGCCACAGCGGCATGGGTACCACGCTGTCGGCCAACGCCCTGGCGATGCGCTGTATGCGCGCCAACCTGGAAGAGGTGATGACCGATGCCGCCTACGCCCACATGCTGCCCCTGGCGGCGCGTCTGGCCGAGGGCTTCCGCAGGATTATCCACAAGCACGGCCTGGCCTGGTCGGTGACCGAGCTCGGTGCGCGCAGCGAGTTCCAGTTCTGCCCGCAATCCCCACGCGACGGCGCGGCCGCCGAGGCGGCGTTCCACGACAGCCTGCAGATGGCCTTGCACCTGTATCTGATCAACCGCGGCATCCTCATCACGCCGTTCCACAACATGACCCTGTGTTGCCCGGACACTCGCGAAGAAGACGTCGACCGCCTGCTCTCCAGCCTCGACGAGGCGCTCGGCGAGCTGCTCGCCATACCCGGCGCGCGGGAGGCCTGAGATGCATTTCGCCGATCCGCGGGAAGCCCGCGAGTTCCTCGCCGCACACCCCGAGGTGCGCAGCATCGAGCTGTTCCTGATCGACGCCAACGGCGTGCCGCGCGGCAAGCTGCTGCATCGCGACGAGCTGCTGGCGGTCTACGAAAGCGGGCGGCCGCTGCCGAGCACCATCCTCGGCCTGACCATCAATGGCGATGACGTCGAGGAGACCGGCCTGGTCTGGGACGTCGGCGATGCCGATTGCTGGACCTTCCCGCTGCCCGGCAGCCTGACCCTGCAACCCTGGCGGCGGTCACCGACCGGACAGGTGCAGGTCAGCATGCATCCCGAGTTCGGGCTACCGGCCGCGGCGGGCGATCCCCGGCATGTGCTGCAGCGGGTTATCCACAGCCTGCAGGCGGAGGGTTTCCACCCGGTGATGGCGGTGGAACTGGAGTTCTACCTGCTCGACCGCGAACGCGACAGCGACGGCCGGCCGTTGCCGGCGTTGCAGATGAATGGCCAGCGGCCGCGGGCGACCCAGGTCTATGGCGTCTACGAGCTGGAGCAGTTGCAGCCATTCCTCGATGACTTGTATGCCGCCTGCGAGGCCCAGGGCCTGCCGGCGCGCACGGCGATCTCGGAGTACGCGCCGGGGCAGGTGGAGATTACCCTGCAGCACCGCTTCGACGCGCTCCAGGCGATCGACGAAGGCGTGCGCTACAAGCGCCTGGTCAAGGGTGTGGCGAATCGCCATGGGTTGCAGGCCTGCTTCATGGCCAAGCCGTTCGCCGATCTATCCGGCAACGGCCTGCACCTGCACGTCAGCCTGGCCGACGCCGCTGGCAACAATCTGTTCGCCAGCGAGGACCCGGCCGGGACCCCGCTGTTGCGCCAGGCCATCGGTGGAATGAAGGCGTGCCTGCTGGAGTCTTTGGCGCTGTTCTGTCCGAACGCCAACTCGTTCCGCCGCTTCCAGGCGAACAGCTACGCGCCGCTGGCGCCGACCTGGGGAATCAACAACCGCACCGTGTCGCTGCGGGTTCCCGGCGGCCCGCCGTCCAGCCGGCACATCGAGCACCGCATCTGCGGCGCCGACGCCAATCCCTACCTGGCGGCGGCGGCGTTGCTCGCGGCGGTGCGCCTGGGGATTCGCGAGCGACTCGACCCCGGTGCGCCGATCACCGGCAACGGCTACGCTCAAGCCACCCAGGCGTTGCCGAGCGACTGGCTGACCGCGCTGCGCGCGCTGGAGGGCTCGGCCTGGGCGCGCGAGGCGCTCGGCGAGGATTTCCTGAAGATCTACCTGGCGATCAAGCAGGCCGAATACCGTGCCTTCATGGGCGAGGTCGGCGAGCAGGACTGGCGCT
>NZ_KV812666.1:63982-119600 GCF_001813485.1 Pseudomonas sp. HMSC067G02 | reverse complement strand
TGGGCGAGGTCGGCGAGCAGGACTGGCGCTGGTATCTCAACCAGGCCTGAATGAACGGCTGCCGGCGTTGCCGGTCAGTCATTGAAGCGGGCGGCCGATTGGCCGTCGGTGTTTTCCACGCGGCACAGGAGTAAGGAAAAGCAGATGAGCACGCCCGTCGTTCTTATCACTGGTGCAGCCGGCGGCTTGGGCCGGGCAATCGCCAAGCGTTTCGCCCAGAGTCATTGGCGCATCGCCGCCACGGATGTGGATAAGGAGGGCCTGCACGCGCTGAACGCGCAGGTGCCGTTGGACGCCAGCGGGGTCGCCGACCTGCGCAGCGCGGATAACTGCCATACCCTGATGTCGAAGATTCTCGCCCGTACCGGACGTCTCGACGCCCTGGTGAATGCCGCGGGCGTCTGGCGCGAGGGGCCTGTGGAAAACTTCACCGAGGAGGATTTCGACCTCGTCCTGGGAGTCAACCTCAAGGCCTCCTTCTACATGTGCCAGGCCGCGATTCCCTACCTGAAGGAAAACCAGGGCAGCATCGTCAACATCTCCAGCGACTCCGGACGCCAGGCCTACCGGGGTTCGGCGGCGTATTGCGCGAGCAAGGCGGCGCTTACCATGCTGAGCAAGACCCTGGCGCTGGAACTGGCCGAGCAGGGCGTGCGGGTCAACGCCGTGTCGCCGGCGGATATCGCCACGCCGATGCTCGACTACCAGGCCGAACGCTATGGGATGGGCAATCCGGATGGCTACAAGCGCGCGCTGCTGAAGGATTATCCACAGGGCAAGGCGGCACGCTTCATCCGCCCGGAAGAAGTCGCCGAGCTGGTCTGGTATCTCTGCGGCCCTCAGGCCGAAGCGATCACGGGCGCCGACCTGGCGGTGGACTTCGGCCTGTCCGCTGGCCGCTGAGTGGATTTTCCACGGGTCGCTCCGCTGGAGCGGCCTGTGGAAAAGTTTCAGTCGTCCCTGGCCTGACTGGATATCTTCACCCAGTTACCGGCGGCGGCGATGCCCATGCCGCCGTAACCCTGGCAGTCCCCGCCAAGGCTCTCCACCACTCGCAGGTCGATGCCTTCCTGCCATACCAGCAGGCTGCAGCCGGCGCCCAGGCCTTCGCTGCGCAGCCGGTAGAGGGCCCCCAGCCGACCGGACAACTCGCCGACCGCCGCGGGCCCATATTCCATCAGTTTCTCCGGATTGCCGATGCGCATCAGGGCGAAGCTCGCCCGGTAGCCGCCCTTCACCGGTTCGATCTGCAGGCTTTCCCATTCGGCCTGCCCGGCGTAGCGCAGGTAGTGCCCGGCGAGGCCCTGGAGGGACGGGTAGTCGACTTTCAGGGCAACCTGTTCCAGGTTGTGGCGCGTGGCCTTGCCGCTGTAGCCGCGATCCAGCGCCCGGTTCATCCAGGCGCGGGCGCGTCCCGGTTGCCCGGCCTTGAGGCTGGTCAGCGCGAGATTGTTCAGCGCCTGTTCCGAGTCGGCTCCGCCCTGTTCCTGGCGTTCGGCCAGGCGCAATTGCCAGGCGAAGGCGTCCAGCGCCTGTGGATAACTCCCCTGCCGATAAGCCTGGGTGCCGCGCGTGTTGCATTCCGCGGCGGTGGCGCAGGGCGTATCCTCGGCCTGGATGGCAGCGGCACCGATGCCGGCAAGCACGGCCAGGGCCAGGAGAAGGATGCGAATGGCGGCAGGCATTGGCGCGATTCCCGGTGGAAAAGGGCCAGTCTAGAAAAGCCCGCGGATGTCTGCACGACCCGGCGCGATTTCGATCATGACGATTGAAAATTTGTGGCCGCTGCCGTCTTCGTTTGCGTCTATGGTGTCCCCCGCCCGTCCTGATGAGAGAAAAAGCGCTATGCAACCCGGAAACAACCAACTGTCGATGACCGTGCTGATGACCCCGGACATGGCCAATTTCTCCGGCAATGTCCATGGCGGTACCCTCCTGAAGTATCTCGACGAAGTCGCCTATGCATGCGCCAGTCGCTATGCCGGTCGCTACGTGGTGACCCTGTCGGTGGATCAGGTGATCTTCCGCGAGCCGGTGCATGTCGGCGAACTGGTGACCTTCCTCGCTTCGGTCAACTACACCGGGCGGACTTCCATGGAGATCGGCGTCAAGGTCATCACCGAAAACATCCGCGAGCAGTCCGTGCGTCATACCAACAGCTGTTTCTTCACCATGGTCGCCCTGGATGACGAGCGCAAGCCGGTGGCCGTCCGCCCGCTGGAGCTGGAAACCGCCGAGCAGAAGCGCCGCTTCGCCCAGGCCCAGCAACGCCGCCAGCTGCGCGCGGAGCTGGAGGCCCGCTACCAGGCGATTCGCGAAGACGGATGAGGAAGGCTGCCGGTGTCCGGTCGAGCCCGCTTCGGACCTGCTGCCGTTTCGCGAATTTTCGCAGCTTTTCATAAGAAAACGCAGAGGTTTGCCTCTGCTGGCGTCCATTCCTGACATTTCTTGATAAGAAACCGGCGTGCCTGTTAAAACTCCAGCAACGTCAACGGGTTAACCTGTCGGTATCGCGCCGGGTTTCGCCAGGAACCATAGCCGCCGTCGGGTCGCTCGAATGCCATGGGCCGGTCGCTCTGCCCGGCTCCGTTGGCGGAAAGCCTTTCCGCCTTGCCGTCACGGGCGCGGGTCCGTGATCCATTTCGAACGTCGTCGTCCGCCGGCCAGGCCGCGGAGGACGCGTTCCCCGTGTTGCCGGGAGTCCTGATGCACCATACGCCGTTACTCACTACACTCGCCGCGGGGTTCGTCCTCGCCTTCCTCTTCGGGGCCCTGGCCAATCGCCTGCGCATTTCGCCGCTGGTCGGCTACTTGCTCGCAGGTGTTCTGGCCGGGCCGTTCACTCCCGGTTATGTCGCCGACCAGGCGCTGTCGCAGGAAATCGCCGAACTCGGCGTGATCCTGCTGATGTTCGGCGTCGGCCTGCACTTCTCGCTCAAGGACCTGCTCTCGGTGAAGGCCATCGCCATTCCCGGGGCGCTGGTGCAGATCGGCGTCGCCACGCTGCTTGGCATCGGCCTGGCCAAGCTGCTCGGCTGGAGCTTCGGCGGCGGCCTGGTATTCGGCCTGAGCCTGTCGGTGGCCAGTACCGTGGTGCTGTTGCGCGCCCTGGAGCAGCGCCAGTTGCTGGACACCAAGCGTGGCAGGATCGCCATCGGCTGGCTGATCGTCGAGGACCTGGCGATGGTCCTGACCCTGGTACTCCTGCCGGCGCTCGCCGGCACCCTCGGCGGCAAGACCGACGGCGGCGACGCCGGTCTGCTCTGGCCGCTGCTGATTACCCTGGGCAAGGTCGCCGCCTTCGTCGCCCTGATGATCTTCGGCGGTCGCCGGGTGGTGCCCTGGGTGCTGGAGAGGATCGCCGCCAGCGGTTCGCGGGAACTCTTCACCCTGGCCGTGCTGGCCATCGCCCTGGGCATCGCCTATGGCTCGGCGGTGCTGTTCGGGGTGTCCTTCGCGCTAGGCGCCTTCTTCGCCGGGATGATCCTCAACGAGTCCGAACTCAGCCACGAGGCGGCGGAGAACTCGTTGCCGCTGCGCGACGCTTTCGCGGTGCTGTTCTTCGTCTCGGTGGGGATGCTGTTCAATCCGATGATCCTGTTGCAGGAGCCGCTGACGGTCCTGGCCACCTTCCTGGTCATCGTCTTCGGCAAGTCGGTGGCCGCCTACCTGATCGTCCGCGCCTTCGGCCATCCGAACAGCACCGCACTGGTGATCGCCGCCAGCCTGGCGCAGATCGGCGAGTTTTCCTTCATTCTCATCGGCCTGGGCATTGGCCTCGAACTGGTGCCGGAGCAGAGCCGCGACCTGGTGCTGGCCGGGGCGATCCTGTCGATCCTGGTCAATCCGCTGCTGTTCATCGCCATCGATCGCCTGCAGCAACGCAAGGAGCAGCGCCTGGCGGAGGCCGCTGGCGGGGTTCGCGAGATGCCGGCGCAGGACCTGCCGCCGCCGATCCTGGAGCGCGAGCATGCGGTGCTGATCGGTCATGGCCGGGTTGGCGGGTTGGTCAGCGCTCGCCTGCGCGCCGCCGGGACGCCCTTCGTGGTGGTGGTGGACAAGCGTGACAAGGCCGACGAACTGCGCGAACAGGGCTACAGCGTGGTCCTCGGCAACGCCGCCAGTCCCGGCGTGCTGGAACTGGCCAACATCGCCGAGGCGCGCTGGTTGCTGATCGCCATTCCCAACGGCTTCGAGGCCGGGCAGATCGCCAGCCACGCCCGCGCGGTGAACCCGCCGCTGGACATCGTCGCCCGGGCGCATTTCGACGCCGAGGTGGACTACCTGGAGCAGAACGGCGCCAACCTGGTGATCATGGGCGAGCGCGAGATCGCCTGCGGCATGGTCCATCGCCTGGGACTCGACCGTGACGAGCGCGGCGCCGACGCACCGCTGCCGCAGTCGGCCTGACATGTTGCGCCGTCTCTACGACTGGACCCTGCGCCTGGCCGGCCATCCCCGCGCGGAGCTGGCCCTGGGCGGGGTGACCTTCGCCGAAAGCTCGTTCTTCCCGATTCCGCCGGACGCCTTGCTGGTGCCGATGGTCCTGGCCAACCGGGCCAAGGCCTGGCGCTACGCGACGATCTGCGCGATCAGCTCGGTGCTGGGCGGCATCGCCGGCTATTTCATCGGCTTGCTGCTGTTCGAGAGCGTGGCCATGCCGATCCTGGCGTTCTACGGCTTGCTGGAGAACTTCGAACAGGTCGCCGAACGCTACAACGAACTGGGCTGGCTGATGGTGCTGCTGGGCGGCGGCTTCACGCCGCTGCCGTACAAGGTGATCACCATTACCAGCGGAGTGACCCAGCTCGACCTCTGGCTGTTCGTCGGCCTCAGCCTTGTCGCCCGCAGTCTGCGCTTCGCCGCTACCTGCGCTTTGCTGTTCTGGGCCGGCCCTCGCCTGAAGACCCTGATCGAGCGGCGCCTGGGCATGGCTTTCGTGCTGATGGCGGTGATGGTGGTCGGTGGGTTGATGCTGGGGAAATACGTTCTTTGAGCTGCCTGTGGATGATTTTCACCCACTGGGATGGAGACTAAAGGCGCACTGCGTCGAAACGAACCCTTGGGTGTGCGATCCGATCCTGCGCCCGCACCAGCTCCAGCTCGTAGCTGCCGCAGGCCTGGGTTTCCAGCAGCACTTCATGGACCGCGGCGCCGGCGAATTCGAAGGCGTTACGCAAGTCGTCGCCGAGCAGCAGGCGAGAGAGGAACAGCCCCGAGGCCAGGTCGCCGACTCCGACCGGTTGCCGCGGGAAGGCCAGCAGCGGGCGTTGCAGGTGCCAGGCCTGATCGGCGGCCACCAGCAGCATCTCGAAGGTGTCGCCGGCCTTGCCCGGATAGTTCAGGTGCTTTACCAGGATTGCCCTGGGACCGCGTGCCAGCAGGCTCCGTGCCATTTCCACGCAGTCGGCGAGGGAGTTCGGCTGGCGGTCGCAGAAGCTGTCCAGCTCCAACTGGTTGGGGCACAGGTAGTCGGCGACCGCGGCGGCTTCTTCCAGCAGGAAGTCGCTGACTTCCGGGGCCACGATGCAGCCTTTTTCCGGGTGGCCCATGACCGGGTCGCAGAGGTACAACGCCCGAGGGTTGGCCTGTTTGATCCGTGCCACCACGTCGAGAATGGCGCGGCCCTGGGCGGCGCTGCCGAGATATCCGGACAGCACTGCGTCGCAGTTGCCCAGTTCGCCGATGCCGGCAATACCGTCCACCAGAGCCGGAATCTGCTCCGGCGGCAGCACCTGCCCGGTCCATTGACCGTACTGGGTGTGGTTGGAGAATTGCACCGTGTTCAACGGCCAGACGTTGATTCCGATGCGCTGCATCGGGAACACCGCCGCGGCATTGCCGGCGTGGCCGAAGACCACATGGGACTGGATGGCGAGCAGGTGGGGCGTACGTGGCATGAGACGACTTCCTACAGCTGAGTCGGCGCAGTATGGGGGCTAATTCACATGGCGAAAACACCCCCCACTCGCTGCCTGCCGGGAGAACGGGTAAGCTGGCCGTCCCCCTACACCGGATTCCGCTCGTGACCCTGGGTAACCTTTTCGTCATGCTCCTGTTGGGCGCCGCCGCAGCCTGGTGGTGGCGCGCCCATGGCGTGCGCGAGCGGGCGTTACTGCTGGCCAAACAGCATTGCGCCAAGCAGGGCGTGGAACTGCTCGACGAGAATGTCGCGCGCCGGCGCCTGCGCCTGGCCCGTGACCACCGCGGGCAGTGGCGGCTGAGCCGCGAGTTCGGTTTCGAATTCACCGTCAGCGGCGAGGAACGCTACGCCGGGCGCATCGTCATGTATGGCTATCACCTCGGCGCCATCGAATTGGCCCCGCATCGCTTCGAGGCGGCCGCCGAGGTCGACAACCCGCCGGTGCATAGCGCCGAGGTGATTCGCCTCGACGAGTGGCGGCAGTCCCGGCAGAAAAAGGTCGGCGACTGAGGCGGCAGAGCGTCAGGGCAGTATCCCGAGAGCCTTGAGACTGGCCTTGCCCAGTTCGACGCGCTTGCCGATGTCGGCCTCGCCGCCGGGCATGTCGATGTTCAGGGCGAAGCCGTAGAGCCGCTCGTTGCGCTTCACCCAGCCCACCCACCAGCCGAGTTCCGGCGTGCAGTCGAAGCACCAGCCGGTCTTGCCGTGCAGCTCCCAGCCCGGGCCGCTTTCCAGCAGGGTCATGGCGCGCACGGTGGACTGCACCGGGGCGGGGAATGGCAATTCTCCCTGCGCCAGTCGGAGCAGAAAGCGGGTCTGCTCCATCGCGCTGATCTTCAGCGGTCCCACCAACCAGAAGTTATCCACAACCTGGCCGATTTCCGCGTTGCCGTAACCCAGGCGCGAGACATTGGCGCGCATCCGCTCCAGGCCGATGCGCCGCGCCAGTTCCTGGTAGACCGGTACGTTCGATGCCTTGATCGCGTCGCGCAGGCTCATGTCGTGCTCCCAGGCGTTGAAGCGCTGGGGTTTGCCGCCATAGGGAAGAACCTCGTCGGCGGATCTAACCGCCCCTGTGGATAAGCCGATAAGGCTGTTCGCCACCTTGTAGGTGGAAGCGGGAACGAAGCGGGTTTCCGCGCGCTCCCGGTCATGGCCGACATAGCGCTGCCGCTGCACATCGTAAAGGACGAAGGTGCCTTTCACACCGGCCGCTCCGAATAGCTTGTCCACGGCCCGGCTGTCGTTCCATTCGCTGGCCTGGGCATGCCCGGAGAGCAGGAGAAGGGCGCTGAAGAGGAGAGGGCGCATGGCTCGGTCCTGTGGGGGTCATCCTCCCTGGGACCGATGGATGAGCGCCGGATTCCCTACGGAAGGAGCGTTCATGGATTGGGCAGGAGAAAGTCGCGTACGCGTTCGGCGGCAGCGGCCGGGTCTTCCTGCATGAAGCAGTGGCCGCCGACCACCGCGTGGGCGCTGACCTGGGGGTTGAGCGAGCACCAGCGCGCCACCGACTTGGCGACGAAAGGGTAGGTGCGGTCACCGTAGAGCACGCGGGTCGGCGTGGTGATCTTGCCCAGCGACGGCCACAGCCGCCTGGGGAAGGAGCTGAAGATCTCCGCTTCGCGGCTTGGCCGGCACTTCAGCTCGACTCCGCCGTCGCTCTCCTTCAGCGCATATTCCACGTAGGCCCACAGCGCCTCGTCGGTCCAGCCCTTGAAGATACCGCGGCCGCGCAAGCCGGCGTAGGCGGCTGCGCGATCGGGCCACTGGCTGCGGCGCAGGCGCGCCTTCTTCGCCAGGCTGCCGCGCAATTGCAGGCCGAGGGTCTCGGAAAGTGCCATCACGCCGATCATCGCCGGGGTGAACAGTACCGGGTCGAGCAGCACGGCGCGGGCGAACAGGGTGGGATGGCGGGCCAGGACGAGGCTGCTGAGGACGCCGCCGAAGCTGTGCCCGCAGGCCAGTCGCTGGACATCGCCATAGGGACCGCGCCCGGCCTCGAAGGCCTCCACCGCCATCTCGGCGTTGCGGTTCCAGCCGTGGAAGCGGCCGCCATGGTCGCTTTCGCCGTGGCCCTGGATGTCGCACAGCCAGAGGTCGAAATCCTCCGCCAACAGACGCAGCATCGGTTCGTAGGTGCGGCCGCAGAAGCCGTTGCCATGGAGGAAATGCAGCAACGGCTTGCCGCTCGGTTCGCTGCGCCAGCCGCGCAGGGTGAAACCGGCGGAGCAGGAATGGGACCAGGGGGATAGCGACATGGGCAGACTCCTCGTACGGCGCGCAGTGTAACCGGGCGCCGTGCTATCGTCGCCGCTTCCCGCCGCCGTTTCGATCCGCCGATGTCCTTGTCCCGTCCGCTGCGCCTGTTCCTGCTGTTGTTGCCGCTGCTCGGCGGCCTGCTGCTGTCCATGGACTGGGCGGGACGCCAGGCGCGGCAGCAGGCGCTACGCGCCGAGGGCGAACAGGTGCGCAAGCAGCTGGACCTCTACGCCGGCTCGCTGCAGACCCTGATCGAACGCTTCCGCAGCCTGCCGGCGGTACTGGCGCTGGATCCGGATCTGCGCGCGGCGCTGGCCGGGCCGATCGACGGCGAGTTGCAGCAGCGCCTCAACCTCAAGCTGGAAAGCATCAACCTGGCCGCCCGCTCCTCCACCCTGGAGCTGCTCGACCGTACCGGGCTGGCCGTGGCGGCGAGCAACTGGAACCTGCCGACCAGCTACGTGGGCCACAACTACGGTTTCCGTCCCTATTTCCGCCAGACCATCGCCCAAGGCTCCGGACGTTTCTATGCGGTCGGGGTGATCAGCGGGATTCCCGGTTATTTCCTGTCCCACGCGGTGCGCGCCGAGGACGGCAGCTTCCTGGGCGCAATCGTGGTCAAGCTGGAGTTTCCCGATCTGGAACGGCAGTGGAACCAGACCCCCGACCTGGTCCTGGCCAGCGACGCCAAGGGTATCGTGTTCCTCGCCAACCACGCCGGTTGGCGCTACCGCGAACTGGAACCGCTGGATACCGTGGACCGCTTCGAACTGGCGGAGACCCGGCAATACGATCGCCAGCCCCTGACACCCCTGCGCCACCAGACCTTGCGCAGCTACGGCGAAGACAGCCGTCTGGCGCGGGTGGAAAGCGCCGACGGCGAGAAGGACTACCTCTGGCAATCGCTGGACCTGCCCAACGACGGCTGGACCCTGCACTTGCTGCGCGACACCGCGAGCATCCAGGACGACGTCGCCACCGCGCGCCTGGCCGCCGCCGGCACCTGGCTGGCGCTGGTCTTCCTCGGCTTGTTCCTGCACCAGCGCTGGCGTATCGCCCGCCTGCGGCAACGTAGCCGGGAGGAGCTGGAGCGCCTGGTCGAGCAGCGCACCGCCGACCTGCGTACCGCGCAGGACGGCCTGGTGCAGGCGGCCAAGTTGGCCGCCCTGGGGCAGATGTCGGCGGCCCTGGCCCATGAGATCAACCAGCCGCTCACCGCCCAGCGCATGCAACTGGCCAGCCTGCGCCTGCTGCTCGACGCCGGACGCCACGACGAGGCGCGCCAGGCGTTGCCGCGCATCGACCAGATGCTCGAACGCATGGCCGCGCTCACCGGCCACCTGAAGACCTTCGCGCGCAAGAGCGCCGGCGGCCTGCGCGAGCGTATCGAGTTGGGCCACGTGGTCGAACAGGCGCAGCAGTTGTTGCTACCGCGAATCCGCGCCGAACGGGTGGAGATCGAGCAGGCGCTGCTCTGGCCGGCCTGGGTGATGGGCGACGCGATCCGCCTGGAACAGGTGCTGGTCAACCTGCTGCGCAACGCCCTGGATGCCGTTGCCGGCCAGGAGCGGCCGTGGATCCGCCTGGCCCTGCAACGGCTTGGCGGCGACTGGGTGCTGAGCGTCGCCGACAACGGCGGCGGGATTCCCGCCGAGCACCTGGGCAGCGTCTTCGATCCGTTCTTCACCACCAAGCCGGTGGGAGAGGGACTCGGCCTCGGCCTGGCGGTATCCTATGGGATCGTCCACGAACTCGGCGGCCGCCTGCAGGTCGCCAATGCCGAGGCGGGAGCGGTGTTCAGCCTGATCCTGCCGGCGGCCCCCGATGACACGAGCGTAACGACATGAGCGACCAGGTGATCTTCGTCGACGACGAAGCGACGATCCGCGAAGCGGTGCAGCAATGGCTGGAGCTGTCCGGCTTCGAGGTGCGCCTGTGCCTGCGCGCCGAGGAGTGCCTGGGAGCATTGGACAAGTCCTTCGCCGGGGTGGTCATCAGCGATGTGCGCATGCCTGGCATGGACGGCCTGCAACTGCTCGCCAACCTGCAGGCGGTCGATCGCGACCTGCCGGTGATCATGGTCACCGGGCACGGCGACGTGCCGATGGCGGTGGAGGCCATGCGCCAGGGTGCCTACGACTTCATCGAGAAACCCTTCACGCCCGAGCGCCTGCTCGGCAGTTTGCGGCGCGCGCTGGAAAAGCGCCGCCTGGTGCTGGAGAACCGGCGCCTGAAGGAGCAGGCCAGTCTCAAGGACCAGGTCGATGCGCGTCTGCTCGGCGTGTCCAAGCCGATGGAAGCGTTGCGCCGGCAGGTTCTGGCCCTGGCGCAGACCCCGGTGAACGTCCTGATCCGTGGCGAGACCGGCAGCGGCAAGGAACTGGTTGCCCGCTGCCTGCACGACTTCGGGCCGCGCGCCGACAAGCCGTTCGTGGCGCTGAACTGCGCGGCGATTCCCGAGCAACTGTTCGAGAGCGAGCTGTTCGGTCATGAGAGCGGTGCCTTCACCGGCGCGCAGGGCAAGCGCATCGGCAAGCTCGAGCATGCCCATGGCGGTACCTTGTTCCTCGACGAGATCGAAAGCATGCCGTTGGCGCAGCAGGTCAAGCTGCTGCGCGTCCTGCAGGAGCAGCAACTGGAGCGGCTCGGCTCGAACCAGAGCATCCACGTCGACCTGCGGGTGATTGCCGCGACCAAGCCCGACCTGCTGGCCGAAGCACGTGCCGGACGCTTCCGCGAGGACCTGGTGTATCGCCTGAACGTCGCTGAGCTGCGCCTGCCGCCGATCCGCGAGCGTCGCGAGGACATCCCGCTGCTCTTCGAACATTTCGCCAGCGTTGCCAGCCAGCGCCTCGGCCGCGAGCCGCAGCCCGCCGCGCCGGCGGAACTGGCGCGGCTGATGGCCCACGACTGGCCGGGCAATGTACGCGAGCTGGCCAACGCCGCCGAGCGTCATGTCCTCGGCCTGGAGCGCGGGGACGCGGAGGAAGGCGGCGGCCTCACCTCGGGGCTGGCGGAACGCATGGAAGCCTTCGAGGCGGAGTGCCTGCGCCAGGCGCTCGGCCAGTGCCGCGGGGACATCAAGGCGGTGATGGAGTTGCTGCAACTGCCGCGTCGGACACTCAACGAAAAGATGCTGCGGCATGGCCTCAGCCGCAGCGATTTCGTCGGTGAAGAGCCGGCCTGAAGCAGCCCTCGCGAGGCGTCAGAGATCCTTGGCCAACTCCGTTGGCGCCTGGCGCCCGCCGCGTTGCAGCAACGCCAGGTAGACCAGCCCCACCGCGATCCAGGCCAGTCCGAGCAACTGTGCGTCGAGGCTCATGCTGTACAGCACGTAGGCGATGATCGCCAGGCCCACCAGCGGGAACAGTAGATGCCGCAACCACTGGCCGGAGCGCTGGCGGCGGTAGTAGTGGTTGATCACGCTCAGGTGCAGCAGGCAGAAGCCGGTGAGGGCACCGAAGTTCACCAGTGAGGTGAGCACGTCCGGTGCGTCGAGGAAGGCCCAGCCGATTCCCAGCGACAGCAACGCCACCAGGTACAGGCTGACGTGCGGCGTCTGGTAGCGCGGATGGACCCTGGCCAGCGCGCGCGGCAGCCTGCCGTCGCGGGCCATCGAGTAGAGCAGGCGCGAGACCGCTGCCTGCGAGGTGATCGACACGGTGACACCCCAGGCCAGCGCGGTGGCTACCGCGGTCAGCATCGACAGCCACTGGCCACCGGCCGCTTCGGCGATCTCGTAGAAGGCGGTGTCCGCCGACTTGAAGTTCATCCCGGCGGCGAGGTCGGTGGCCAGCCAAGTCTGCGCGATGAAGATGCCGCCCATGATGAACAGCGCGATCAGCGCGGCGCGGCCGATCTGTCGCGCGGGATCGCCCTTGACCTCCTCGGCGAGGGTGGAGATGGCGTCGAAGCCGAGGAACGACAGTACGGCGATCGAGGCGGCCTTCATCACCAGGCCGAGATCGAAGGCCTCCGGGCGATACAGCGGTTCGAGGGTCAGCCGGCCGTTGCCCAGGCCGCCTTCCAGCGCCTGGTAGCCGACCACCAGGAAGATCGCCAGGACCACCAGCTCTCCGATCAGGAACAACAGGTTGGCGCGGGCGGCGAAGGTGATGCCGCGCAGGTTGACCAGGGTCGCCGAGACCAGGAACAGCAGCATCCAGGCCAGCTTGGGGATCGCCGGGAACAAGTGGTTCAGCGCCAGTGCGCTGAACACGTAGAGCAGCGGCGGGATCAGCAGGTAGTCGAGCAGCAGCACCCAGCCGGCGATGAAGCCGACATGGGGGTGGATGCCGCGCTGCGCATAGGAATACACCGAGCCGGCAATCGGAAAGGCCTTGGCCATGGCTCCGTAGCTGAGGGCGGTGAAGAGCATCGCCAGCATGCCCACCAGGTAGGCCATCGGCACCATGCCGTGGGCGTCGGCATGGACCCAGCCGTAGACCCCGAACGGGGCGATGGGGATCATGAAGATCATCCCGTAGATGATCAGGTCGCTCAGGGACAGGCTGCGGCGCAGCTGTTGCCGGTATCCGAACTGTTCGATGACCATGACGGGCTCCTCGGGAAAAGGCAGCGTATTGTCGTTATCGGCGCCGCACGCGAAGCGGGCCTCTTTCTCGTTATTGGCGACCGGCGGCGCCGGTCATCGCATCAGAGCCAGGGATACAGACGCTCGGCCCAGGCGCTCACCGCATCCGGCGTGCGCAATCCATCGTTGCGGATCTCCAGCAGCACCGCTTCCAGACCGCGTGCGTCGCCATGCACCGGAACGGTAGTGTCTTCCGCCGGGTCGATCGCATAGGGCTGGTTGCCGGCGACTTCCAGGCCGTGCCGGCGCAAACCGTCGAGGATGCGCCCGGCGTAGGCGCCGGCGTTGCGATAAAGCACCCCGGCAACCAGCGGGCGGGGTCTGCCGTGGTACACCGGGGTAAAACTGTGCACGCCGACCACGCGGGTCGGCACGCCGGCGGCCTGGCGCTCGTCGAGCAGTTGCGTCAGGCGCTGGTGGAACGGATGGAACAGGCAATCCTGGCGATAGCGGCGCACCGTCTCGGACAGCTCGCGGTTGCCGGGAACCGGGTAGATCTCGCTGTGCGGCGGAATGCTGTCGGGTGCCTCCAGCGGTCGGTTCAGGTCGATCAGCAGGCGCGAGTAGCCGGCCGCCAGCAATGGCGCGTCGAGCCGCCGGGAAAGCTCTTCGGCCAGCGCCAGGGCGCCGATATCCCAGGCGATGTGTTCTTCCGCCGCGGCCTGGTCCAGGCCGAGGCGCTGCAACTCCAGCGGGATGTGCCGGCTGGCGTGCTCGCAGACCAGGACCACCGGGCTGCGCCCTTCGGGGTTGAGCAGGCGGTAGGGTGGCAGCTGGTAGATGCCGAGTTCGGGGTTGTCAGTAAAGCTCGGCATAGTGGCGGCACAGGTCGTCGTCGGAAAGGCCCGCCGTCAGTGCCAGTTCGTGGCGCTTCATGGCGAGGTAAGTGTCCAGCAGCGGCTTTGGCAGCTCGGCGCAGAGCGTCTCGTCGCGCTGCAGGCAGTCGAGCGCATCGCCGAGGGTCGCCGGCAGGGCCTGGATGCCGCGGGCCTGGCGCTCTTCGTCGCTGAGGCCGTGCGGATCGACATCGGCCAGGGCGCGCAGCGGCAGGCGTCGTTCGATGCCCAGGCGGCCGGCGATCAGCACCGCGGCCATCGCCAGGTGCGGACAGGCGGTGGCGTCCATCGGCCGGAATTCCAGGTTGTACTGCTTGCCCAGCGGCTTGCCGCCGACGCTCACCACCGGACAGATGCGCAGCGCCGCTTCGCGGTTGCGCAGTCCCAGGCAGGCGTAGGCGGCGCTCCAGTGGTGGGGTTTCAGGCGCAGGTAGGAGGCGGCGGTAGGCGCGGTCAGCGCGCACAGCGCCGGCAGGTGCGCGAGCACGCCGGCGGCCCAGTGCTCGCCGAGTTCGGAGAGATCGTTGGGTCGACCGGGCTCGTACAGCAGCGGGCTGCCGTCGGCATGTTGCAGGCTCAGGTGCAGGTGCACCCCGTTGGTCACCGCGCCGGGTGCCGGCAGCGGTGCGAAGCAGGTACGCAGGCCCATCTGCCGCGCCACTTCGCGAGTGACCTCGCGGACGTTCACCGCGCGGTCGGCGGCGGCCACGCCCTGCGCCGGGCGGCAGGTGACCTCGTACTGGCGCTGGCCGTATTCGGGGAGGAACATCTCCGGCTCGGTGCCGGCCTGGGCCAGGGCGCTGACCAGCCAGCCGGGGAACTGCCCGGCGGCACGCTGGGCCTGCAGCGAAAACGCCGCGGCCGGACGCTCGCCGGGCAGGCCGAGCAGGCTGAATTCGTGTTCGAACGCCGCGATGACCTGCAGGCCGCTGTCGCGATAGCGCTCCACCTCGGCCAGCAGCAGGCCGCGCGGGCAGGCCGGCCACGGCGTGCCGTCGGTTTCCACCAGGTTGCCGTGCAGGTAGTCGAGCGCCGGCGCAGCGGCGTCGGGACCCTGCTCGACGCGCACCCGGCTGTTCGGGTCGGGCAGCAGGCGCAGGTCGCCGTGGCTGCCCCAGGGGCTGCTCTCGTCGATCAGGTCCTGCGGGGTCAGCGAACTGTTCGCTGGTACCCAGCCGCAACCGCTGGCCAGTTGCTCTTCCAGGGTCGCCAGGGGCAGCGAGCGCCCGCGGGTGATGCCGGCCAGGTCGGTGGTGACGAAGCTGACCAGGCGTACCGGCTGCAGGCGGTTCACAGGTTGCTCCGGCCGAGGGCGGCGATGCGTTGCAGGACGGTCTCGGTGTCGCTGATCCAGCAGTAGCCCTTGATCGCTTCCAGGCAGGCCTGGTGGCGTTCCGGGGTATGGGTGGCACAGGCATCCTCGACCAGGGTGACCAGGTAGCCGCGGTCGGCGGCATCGCGCACGGCCATGTCCACGCACTGGTCGGTGACCACCCCGCAGACGATCAGGTGGCGGGTGCCGAGGTTGCGCAGTACGTAGTCGATGGCGGTGGAGTTGAAAACGCCGGAAGAGGTCTTCGGCAGCACGATCTCGTTGGCGGTCGGCTCCAGGGCGTCGATCACCCTGGCGTCCGGGCTGCCCTTGGGCAGGTGCATCTCCGACAGCTTGTGATCCAGCGAGCGGTCGCGGCCATCGGCGGTGAGGCTCTCGATGACGGTGTGCAGGACGTTCTCGTCCACTGCGCGCATGGCCCCGAGCAGGCGCTGCTGGTTGGGGATCACCTGGTTCTGCACGCGCTCGTAGAAGTAGCCGGCCGCCTGCGGATCGACGTGCGGGTCGCGCCCCGGCTCGACCCAGGCGCGCTGCATGTCGACGAACAGGATGGCGGTCTGCCGGCGGCCGAACGGCAGGTCGCGCGGCGAGTGGTGGGGCAGGCTGAACATCGGGTCATTCCTCCAGAAGATGACTGCTGAACGCGTTGCGGAGCTGGTCGATGCCCTCCAGGCGTTCGTCGAGCGGCGCGCCCATGCGCGCCACCAGGGTCGCTACCAGTGCCTCGACCTGGGCCATGGCCGGCACCAGCGAGTCGAAGGGCGAGGCGGATTCCACCGGCGAACTGACGATCAGGTCGGCGTGTTCGCGCAGCGGCGAGGCGTAGATGTCGGTGAACAGCACCAGCCGTGTGCCGCGTGCCTTGGCGGCCTGGGCCACGTGCTGGGCCTGGCTCTGGTAGCGGCGATAGTCGAACAGGACCAGCAGGTCCTGGCGGCCGAGGTCGTAGAGCTGGTCGGGGAGCAGGGCGCCGTCGTCGAGCAATCGGCATTGCGGGCGCAGCAGGCGCAGATGGGTGACCAGGTAGCCGGCGAGGAAACGGCTGAAGCGTCCGCCGTGGCAGTGTACGCGCAGGCGGCTGTCGAGCAGCCAGTCGGCGAGGCGCTGGATGTCATCGGGGCGGGTCAGGCCGAGGGTCTGTTGCAGGCTCTGGCCAGCCTGGTCGAGGTAGCGCGCCCAGGTGTCGTCGCGGCCCATCCGCTCGCGGCGTTCGGCGAGCAGGGTGCGCGGCGAGCGCAGGCGGTCGTCGACGTCGGCCAGCAGCGCTTCCTGGAAGTCGCCGTAGCCGGCGAAGCCGAGCTTTTTCACCAGGCGCATGATCGTCGGGTCGCTGACTCCGGCGTGCCGGGCCAGGCGCGTCATCGGGCCGAGGCCGAGGCGCGGGTAGTCATCGAGCAGGGCACGCACCACCTTGCGCTCCGCGGGAGTCAGTTCGGCGGGCGGGGAGGCCAGGCGTTGTTTTAGTTCTTGCATGGGGCATCCTCGAAGGTGGGTCGATTGTGTAGTGAATTTTTCAAATTGTTCAATATGTGACGGAATGTTTTTTTCACTACATTCCCCGAAAACGACCGAATGACCGCTGTCGTGGCACGGCAGGCAGACGTGCGGCCGGGCCGGAAACGAAAAAGCCCGGTCGAAGACCGGGCTTTTTCCAGGGGCGGTTACGCAGCGTGGCTCAGAACGCCGGCACCACCGCGCCTTTGTATTTCTCCTGGATGAACTGCTTGACCTCGGCGCTGTGCAGGGCCTTGGCCAGCTTCTGCATGGCGTCGCTGTCCTTGTTGTCCGGCCGCGCGACGAGGATGTTCACGTAGGGCGAGTCGCTGCCTTCGATGGCCAGCGCATCCTTGGTCGGGTTCAGCTTGGCTTCCAGGGCGTAGTTGGTATTGATCAGCGCCATGTCGACCTGGGTCAGCACGCGCGGCAGGGTCGCGGCTTCCAGTTCGCGGATCTTGATGTTCTTCGGATTGTCGATGATGTCCTTCGGCGTGGCGGTGATGCTCTTGTTGTCCTTGAGCTTGATCACCCCAGCCTTGTCCAGCAGGAGCAGGGCGCGGCCGCCGTTGGTGGCGTCGTTGGGGATCACCACGGTAGCGCCGGAAGGCAGTTCGTCGAGCTTCTTGTACTTGCTCGAGTAGGCGCCCAGCGGCTCGATGTGTACGCCGGTCACGGCGACCAGGTCGGTGCCCTTGGCCTTGTTGAACTCATCGAGGTACGGCTGGTGCTGGAAGAAGTTGGCGTCCAGGCGCTTCTCCGAGACCTGCACGTTCGGCTGCACGTAGTCGGTGAACTCCTTGACCTTCAGGTCCACGCCTTCCTTGGCCAGCAGCGGCTTGACCACATTGAGGATCTCCGCGTGCGGCACCGGGGTGGCCGCGACGGTGAGGGTCTCGGCGGCCTGGGCGGCGGTGAGGCCGAGCGCCGCGACAGCGGAGAAAGCAGCAAGCAGTTTTTTCATCTTCAACTCCTTTCGAGGTGTTCCTGGCGGCTGTGGATAACCGCGGCGCTCAGGGTTTTGGGCTTGGCCGGCAAGCTTACTTGCGCGAGAAGTGCACCACCAGCTTGTCGCCCACGGTTTGCAGAATCTGGACGAGGATCAGCAGCATCACCACGGTGACCACCATCACGTCGGTCTGGAAGCGCTGATAGCCGAAGCGGATCGCCAGGTCGCCCAGCCCGCCGGCGCCGACCACTCCGGCCATCGCGGTGTACGAGACCAGGGTGATGGCGGTGACGGTGATGGCGGCGATGATGCCCGGCCGGGCTTCCGGCAGCAGGGCGTTCCAGATGATCTGCCGGGTGCTGGCGCCCATCGCCTGGGTTGCCTCAATGATGCCCTTGTCGACCTCGCGCAGCGCGGTTTCCACCAGGCGCGCGAAGAACGGCGTGGCGCCCACCACCAGCGGCGGGATGGCCCCGGCCACGCCCAGCGAGGTACCGGTGATCAGTACGGTCAGCGGGATCATCACGATCAGCAGGATGATGAACGGCAACGAACGGAGGATGTTCACCACTAGCGAGAGCAGGGTGTAGACCGCCTTCTGCTCGAACATCTGCCGTGGCCCGGTAAGGAACAGCAGGACGCCGAGGGGCAGGCCGAGGACCACCGTGAACAGCAGCGAACCGCCGAGCATCCAGAAGGTGTCGACGCTGGCCAGCCAGATTTCGTACCAGTCGATGTTGGCGAAGCTCATGGTTTCGAAGAAGTCCATCAGCGCAGTACCTCCACATGTACGTCAGCGGCGTTCAACTGGCTCATGGCGGCTTCCAGGTCACCGCCGACCAGGGCCAGGGTCAGCTGGCCGTAGGGCGTGTCCTTGATGCGGTCGATGCGTCCGGAAAGGATGCTGTAGTCGACCCCGGTCTGCCGCGCCACGGTGCCCAGCAGTGGCGCATAGGTGGCTTCGCCGCGGAAGGTCAGGCGCAGGATGAGACCCGGCACGTGGGCGAAATCGTCGTGACGCTCGTCTTCGTCGACCCGTTCGGCCTCGAACACGAAGCGGCGGGTGGTCGGGTGCTGCGGATGGAGGAAGACATCGGCGACATCGCCCTGCTCGACGATGGCGCCGCCGTCCATGACCGCGACCTGGTCGCAGACACGACGGATCACGTCCATCTCGTGGGTGATGAGGACGATGGTCAGCTTCAGCTCGCGATTGATTTCCGCCAGCAGTTGCAGGACCGAGGCGGTGGTCTGCGGATCGAGGGCGCTGGTGGCCTCGTCGCAGAGCAGGATGCTCGGCCGGCAGGCCAGGGCGCGAGCGATGCCGACGCGCTGTTTCTGTCCGCCGGAGAGCTGGGCCGGATACTTGCGCGCGTGGTCGGACAGGCCGACCCGTGCGAGCAGCTCGGAGACCCGCGCATCGACTTCGGCACGGCTGAAGCCGCCGGCCAGGCGCAGGGGCATGGCGATGTTGTCGGCGACGGTCTTCGAGGACAGCAGGTTGAAGTGCTGGAAGATCATCCCGACGCGCTGGCGGAAACGGCGCAGGCCTTCGGCGTCGAGGGCGGTGACGTCTTCGCCCTCGACCAGGATGCGGCCGCCGCTGGGCTCCTCGAGGCGGTTGATCAGGCGCAGCAGGGTGCTCTTGCCGGCACCGGAATGGCCGATCAGGCCGAAAATCTGCCCGGCCTGGATGTTCAGGCGGGTCGGTTGCAAGGCGGGGATTTCCCGACCGGCAACTCGATAGGTCTTGTGGACGTCGTGGAATTCGATCACTGGGCGAACCTTGTGGGTGCGGCGATGCTGTTACGGCTGGAGCACGGGCTTGGCGGGAAGCATGGGCGGTCAGCTAAACCGAACATTTTACCTTGCTTTCTTATGCATTATTAATATTTATTGGTGATGAAAAAACATTGAAATGGAATAAGCGTCTGGCTCGCTCCCGACAAGCGCTTTCTGCTGCGGCCGGGGCTGGACCGGCCTCAATTCCGGGGGGTAAGTATCAATCGGGTCGGCTTGTCGGCCTGTACGACATGGCTGAGATGCAGGTCGAAATCGGGTGAGAGCTTCTTCACCCGCGCCAGGAGCTGGTCGGAAACCAGCGGATAGTCGCTGTCCCGGCGCACTTCGATATGCACCCTGCAACGGTAGGCGACGACATCCGCGGCCACCGCGTCGAGCACCGCACCGAGGCCGCCCTGGCCGGTGCCGTCGAGCATCGGCAGGGGCACGGCGCTGCTGGCCGCTTGCGGATCGAGCAGGTGGGGAGCGCCGGGTAGCGGCTTCAGCTCGCCGCCGGGCGGCGTCTGGATGATCTGCTGCATCTGCTGCCGGGCCGCCTGCTGCATGCGTCGGGCCTGCTCGGCGCGGGCGGGATCGACCTTGGCGCGGTTGATCGCACCGTCCAGCCCGGCGGTCAGCGCCGGTGCCTTGGGCATCAGTCCGCGGGCATGGCCGAGGGCGCTGGTGGCGGTGTTGAGGTCTCCTTGACGCAGCGCGGTTTCCCCGCGCTGCATGTAGGCCTCGGCCAACTGGCGGCGGAACGCTTCGACGCGCTCGTCGCTGGCGGCTGCGCTGCGCAGGGCCAGCCATTGTTGCTCGGCCTGTTCGAGCTTGCCGGCGGCCAGGGTTTCCTGCAGTTCGGCGTAGGGATCGGCGGGCTGCGCCTGGGGCGCGACCACCGGCGTCGGTTGCGACGACGCATTGCCCTGGCAGGCGCTGACCAGCAGCGCCGCCGCCAGGACGGACAGCAGGCGAAAGAAGGACGACATCATTCCTGCGGGTTCTCGTTTGGTCAAAAAATCGCCAGATTCTACACCGTGCGGCGGGGCAGGACAAAACTCAGCAGGAACAGGCCGGCGGCGCTGACCACGATCGAGGGGCCGGCGGGGGTATCCTTGAACCAGGACAGGGCCAGGCCGGCGCACACCGCGACCAGTCCCAGCAGGCTGGCACCGACCGCCATCTGCTCGGGACTGCGGGCATGGCGCTGGGCGGCGGCGGCGGGAATGATCAGCAGCGAGGTGATCAGCAGTACGCCGACGATCTTCATCGCCACGGCGATGACGATGGCGATCAGCAACATCAGCGCCAGGCGGATCGCTCCGACCGGCAGGCCTTCCACCTTCGCCAGTTCCTCGTGCACGGTGATCGCCAGCAGCGGCCGCCAGAGGAAGCAGATCAGTGCCAGGACCAGCGCGCTGCCGGCGATTATCCACAGCAGGTCGCTGGCGCTCACCGCCAGCAGATCGCCGAACAGGTAAGCCATCAGGTCGACCCGCACTTCCTTCATGAAGCTCAGGGTGACCAGGCCCAGCGACAGGGTGCTGTGGGCGAGGATGCCCAGCAGGGTGTCGGCGGCCAGCGGCTGGCGCTGCTGCAGGGTCACCAGCAGCACTGCGAGCAGCACGCAGCCGACGGTCACAGCCAGGGTCGGGCTGACATCGAGGAGGAAACCCAGGGCTACCCCGAGCAGTGCGGCGTGGGACAGGGTATCGCCGAAATAGGCCATCCGCCGCCAGACCACGAAGGAGCCCAGGGGGCCAGCCACCAGGGCCAGGGCGAGGCCGGCGAGGAGGGCGTTGAGCAGGAAGTCAGCCATGGTTGCAGTCGGGGCCGTGCTTGTGGACAGGAGTGAAGCGGGTGCCTGGAGGCAAGGCGCCGGGACCGGCCTTGACCACCTCGCCGTGGAGGTCGTGGGCGTGATCGTGGTGGTGGTGGTAGATCGCCAGGCTGCGAGCGTCCTGGCCGAACAGCTCGACGAAGGCCGGGTCGCCGCTGACCTGCTCGGGGTGCCCTGAGCAGCAGACATGGCGGTTCAGGCAGACCACCTGGTCGGTGGCACTCATCACCAGGTGCAGGTCGTGGGAGACCATCAGCACACCGCAGCCGTAGCGGTCGCGCAGTTTGCCGATGAGGCGGTAGAGTTCGGCCTGGCCGGCGACGTCGACGCCCTGCACCGGCTCGTCGAGCACCAGCAGCTCGGGCTTGCGCAGCAGGGCGCGGGCCAGCAGCACGCGTTGCAGTTCGCCGCCGGAAATGCTTTGCAGCGGTCGCTCCAGCACGTGCGCCGCGCCGACCTCGCGCAACGCCGCCAGCGCCTGCTCGCGCCTGACCCCGGGTACCAGGCGGAGGAAGCGCAGTACGCTGAGCGGCAGGGTGGCGTCGACGTGGAGTTTCTGCGGCATGTAGCCGATGGTCAGCCGCGGCCGTCGCCAGACCTCGCCGACGTGCGGCTTGAGCAGGCCGAGCACGCTGCGTACCAGGGTGGTCTTGCCGGCGCCGTTGGGGCCGATCAGGGTGACGATCTGGCCGGGCTCGATGGCCAGGTCGACATCGCTCAGCACCGCCTGGCCGTTGAAGGACACGCCGACCTGGGTCAGCCGCACCAGCGCGTTGTCCATCAGGCGTCCTTCTGGTCCCGGCAGGTGCCGCAGAGGCCGACCACCTCGACGGTCTGGCTTTCAACGGCGAAGCCGACGCTGTTCGCTCCGGCGACGATGGCCCGGCTGATATCCGGCTGTTCCAGCTCGATCGCGGTGTGGCAGGTGCGGCAGATGAGGAACTGGCCCTGGTGGCTGTGCTCCGGGTTGTTGCAGCCGACGAATGCGTTGAGCGAGGCGATGCGGTGCACCAGGCCGTTCTCCTGGAGGAAGTCCAGCGCGCGGTAGACGGTCGGCGGTGCGGCGCGGCGGCCGTCGGTTTCGCTGAGCACCGCGAGGATATCGTAGGCCCCCAGCGGCTTGTGGCTCTGCCAGACCAGTTCCAGCACGCGCCGCCGTAGTTCGGTCAGGCGCACGCCCTGGCGCGCGCACAGCGCATCGGCCTCGGCCAGCGCGGTGCTGACGCACTGGCTGTGGTCATGGGGCTGGCAGGCCAGCGGGGTCTTGGGCGCAATCTTGTACATGGGCTGCGACGCTCGAGGGTAGAGACGTTATTATATTACCCGCTAACCACCTTTCATGTGAGTGCCGCCGTGACCCTGCGTCCCTTTGCCCTGCTGTCCGCCTGCTTCGCCCTGTTCCTGCTGGCTTCGCCGGCGCGCGCCGAGGTCAGCGTGCTGACCAGCATCAAACCGCTGCAACTGGTCGCCGCGGCCATCCAGGACGGCGTCGGCCAGCCGGACGTACTGCTGCCGCCGGGCGCCTCGCCACACCAGTACGCCCTGCGTCCTTCCGACGTACGGCGGCTGCGCGAGGTGCAATTGTTCTACTGGATCGGCCCGGACCTGGAGAACTTCCTGCCCAAGGTGCTCGCCGGCCGCCAGGGCACCAGCGTCGCGGTGCAGGACCTGCCGGGCATGCACCTGCGCAAGTTCGTCAATTTCGAGGAAGAGGAGCATGCCGGGCACGACGAGCACGACCATGACCATCGTCCCGGCATGCTCGACGCCCACCTCTGGCTGTTGCCGGCCAACGCCCGCACCATCGCCGCGCGGATGGCCGAGGACCTGGCCCAGGTCGACCCGGCCAACGCCGGGCGCTACCGGGCCAACCTGAAGGCCTTCGAGGAGCGCCTCGGCGGGCTCGACGGGAAACTCCGCGAACGCCTGGGCAAGCTTGCCGGCAAGCCTTTCTTCGTCTTCCACGAAGCCTTCGACTATTTCGAGGAAGCCTACGGGTTGCGCCATACCGGCGTGTTCGCGGTATCCGCGGAGGTCCAGCCGGGAGCACGCCATGTCGCCGCCATGCGCGCCCAGCTGAAGGCCGCCGGTCCGGCCTGCATCTTCAGCGAGCCGCCGCTTCGACCGCGGCTGGCCGACACCCTCAGCGAAGGCCTGCCGGTGCGCCTGGCCGAACTGGACGACCTGGGCGTGAACGTGAGCGTGGACGCCAACGGCTATGAGAATCTTCTGAACAACCTGGCAGGCGAATTTGCCGGCTGTCTGGAAAAGCTCTGAAAACCCGTGACTGATGGCCGCGCCCTCTTGCGCGCGGCGTCCCGATGACTAAGGTTGTCTGTTGCTGCCTGACACAAGATATTGATTCCCGTCAGGTACGGATAACTAGATGTTGCGTACGGTGGCCGGCTTCGGACGCCCCAACAACCATCGGGAGGTTAATCAGCGGATGGCCAAGACAGACGCACGCAGTCCCCGCACCGAACGCGGGACCATCGCCCTGCAGGACGCGTCGCAGGATATCTGGGACAAGAAGTACCGGCTCAAGAGCAAGGACGGTACGCCGGTGGATGCCAGCGTCGACGGTACCTGGCAACGCGTCGCCCGCGCCCTTGCCGATGTCGAGGACAAGGCCTCCCGCGAACACTGGTACGGGCGCTTCCTCTGGGCCCTGCGCAACGGCGCCATCCCGGCCGGCCGGATCATTTCCAATGCCGGCGCCCTGGGGCACAAGCCGGCCACCTCGACCATCAACTGCACGGTGTCCGGGACCATCCAGGACTCCATGGACCACATCCTCGAGAAAGTCCACGAGGCCGGCCTGACGCTCAAGGCCGGCTGCGGCATCGGCTATGAGTTCAGCACCCTGCGCCCGCGCGGCGCCTACGTTTCCGGTGCCGGTGCCTACACCAGCGGGCCGCTGTCGTTCATGGACATCTACGACAAGATGTGCTTCACCGTCAGCTCCGCCGGCGGCCGCCGCGGCGCGCAGATGGGCACCTTCGATGTCAGCCACCCGGACGTCCGCGAATTCATCCGCGCCAAGCGCGAGGACGGGCGCTTGCGCCAGTTCAACCTGAGCCTGCTGATCACCGACCAGTTCATGCAGGCGGTGGAACAGGACGCCGACTGGCCGCTGGTATTCCCGGTGCACGTGAAGGAGCGCGACGAGATCGACCTCGACGACCCCAACGCGGTGGTCTGGCGCGAATGGCCGATCCAGGACGACTACGTCCAGCGCGCCGACGGGCTGGTCGCCTGCAAGGTCTACGGCCAGGTCCGCGCCCGTCACCTGTGGGACATGATCATGGTCTCCACCTACGACTATGCGGAGCCGGGCTTCATCCTCATCGACCGGGTCAACGAACTGAACAACAACTGGTGGTGCGAGGCGATCCGCGCCACCAACCCCTGCGGCGAGCAACCGCTGCCGCCGTATGGCTCGTGCCTGCTCGGCTCGGTGAATCTCACCTGCTTCGTCGAGCAGCCATTTGGCGACGAGGCGCGCTTCGACTGGGACCGTTTCCGCGAAGTGGTGCGGGTGTTTACCCGGATGCTCGACAACGTGGTGGAAATCAACGGCCTGCCGCTGGAACAGCAACGCCAGGAAATCCTTGGCAAGCGCCGGCATGGCATGGGCTTCCTCGGCCTGGGCTCGACCCTGACCTTGCTCAAGCTGCGCTACGGCAGTCCCGAGGCCTGCGTATTCACCGAGGAAGTGGCGCGGGAAATGGCCCTGGTGGGCTGGGAAGTGGCCCTGGAGCTGGCCAGGGAGAAGGGCCCGGCGCCGATCCTGGCGCAGGACTACGAAGTCACCGCGGAAATGCTTCGCAAGCGTCCGGAAATGGCCGCCGATGGCTATAAGGCCGGCGACCGCATCCGCGGCAGCGTGCTTCACGCCAAGTATTCCCGCTACATGCAGCGGGTCGCCGAACATGCTCCGGAACTGATCGAGGCGTTGGCTGAAACCGGTGCGCGCTTCACCCACCACAGCTCCATCGCGCCGACCGGTACCATCAGCCTGAGCCTGGCGAACAACGCCTCCAACGGCATCGAGCCGAGCTTCGCCCACCATTATTCGCGCAACCTGATCCGCGAAGGCCGCAAGACCAAGGAAAAGGTCGAGGTCTACAGCTACGAGCTGCTGGCCTACCGGACCCTGGTCAACGCCCAGGCCCTGCCGGACAGCGACGACCCGGCGCGACGCCTGCCGGACTACTTCATCACCGCCGACAGCGTCACCCCGGCGCAGCACGTGGACATCCAGGCGGCGGCGCAGAAGTGGGTCGATTCGTCGATCTCCAAGACCGCCAACGTGCCCACCGACTACCCGTTCGAGGACTTCAAGGACATCTACCGCTACGCCTGGCACCAGGGACTCAAGGGCTGCACCACCTTCCGCTTCAATCCCGAGGCGTTCCAGGGCGTGCTGGTCAAGGAGTCCGACCTGGAGAAGACCCGCTACCGCTTCGAACTGGAGGACGGCAGCGTGGTGGAGTTCAAGGGCAACGAGCAGGTCGAGTACGACGGTGAGATCCATACCGCCGCCAACCTCTTCGACGCCTTGAAAGAAGGCTATTACGGCAAGTACTGAGGCCGGGGGAATCGATATGTCAGCAGTCAAGATCACGCAGAAGATCAAGGGCTTCAAGGTCGTCAACGAAGCCGAGGAGCAGGCCCTTGCCGCCGCCGCGGAAGCCGCGTCGGTGGTGCAGATGGACGAGACCCTGGAGCGCCCGGATACCCTGATCGGCGCCACCTACAAGATCAAGTCGCCGCTGTTCGAGCACGCGCTCTACGTGACCATCAACGACATGGTCCTCAACGCGGGTACGGCGCACGAGCAGCGGCGTCCCTTCGAGATCTTCATCAACTCGAAGAACATGGATCATTTCCAGTGGATCGTCGCACTTACCCGCATCATGTCCGCGGTTTTCCGCAAGGGCGGCGACTGCACCTTCCTTGTCGAGGAACTCAAGGCGGTATTCGACCCGCGCGGGGGCTACCTGAAGAAAGGCGGCATCTACATGCCTTCCATCGTCGCCGAGATCGGCGGCGTGCTGGAGCGCCACCTGACGGCCATCGGCCTGTTGCGTGGCCCTGAATTGGACGAGGAACAGCGTCTTTTCCTCGCGGAAAAACGCGCCGCCTACGAGGCCGCCCAGGGCACCAGCAAGGTCGAGCCGGGCGAAGGCTTCCCCGCCGGCGCGCAACTGTGCGGCAAGTGCAACAGCATGGCGGTGGTACAGATGGACGGCTGCGCCACCTGCCTCAACTGCGGACACTCGAAATGTGGGTGAGCACTTGAAAAACGCATGCGTTTTTCAATGCGAACGACCGGCCAGGATGGCCGGGCTGGGGGTGGGCTGAACGACGAAGCCTCGACAGGATGTCAGCTCGGCCTTACCCAAGACGCCGAACCGCATGCGTTTTTCAATGCGAACGACGAGGCCTCGACAGGATGTCGGCTCGGCCTCACTCCGAGACGCCGAACCGCATGGTTTTTGAAGGGCGAACGGCCGCAGGACGGCCGTGCTCCTGTGGTTCCTGCCTACAACGCAAACGGCAAATGAATCTCCACGTTCTGCCGTTGCGCCAGGCGCATCTCGAACTCCGCCGGATCATGGATCAGCACGTCCTGTCCGGCGAACGCCTCGGCGGCGATCAGTCGCGACAGCCAGAAGCGCACGCAGGCGACCCGCAGCATGCTCGGCCAGTGCTCGGCTTCCAGCGCGGTGAACGGCCGGCGGTTGGCGTAGGCGGCGAGCAGGGCGCGGGCGCGGGCCGGGTCCAGGCTGCCGTCGGCATTGGAGCACCAGTCGTTCAGGGTGATCGCCAGGTCGTAGAGCATCCAGCCGGAGCAGGCGTTGTAGAAGTCGATCAGACCGGCCAGGTGCGGGCCGTCGAACAGCACGTTGTCGCGGAACAGGTCGGCATGCAGGTTGGCGCGCGGCAGCGCAGGGCGCTCGGCATCCAGCGCGGCGATCTCCGCCAGGGCCGGGGCGAGCAGGGCGCGGGCCTGTTCCGGTAGTCGCGGGGCGAGGTTGGCACCTTGTTCCAGCATCCAGGGCAGGCCACGGTCGCTGGGGCGTTCGAGGATGCGCCCGCGGGTGGCGGCGTGAAGGTGGCCGAGCAGATCGCCCACTTCCTGGCAGTGGTGGGCGTTCGGCTGCCGCTCGTGGCGGCCGGCCAGGCGCGGTTGCAGCAGCGCCGGCTTGCCTTCGAGACGGCGCAGGGCCTCGCCGTCGCGGGTGCGCAGGGCGTAGGGCACCGGCAGGCCGTCCTCGTGGAGCACGTCGAGCAGTTCGATGAAGAACGGCAGGTCCTGCACCGGGCCGCGCTCGACCAGGGTCAGGACGAACTCGCCGTGTTCCAGGCTGACGAAGAAGTTGCTGTTCTCGGAGCCTTCGGCGATGCCACGGAAATCCCGCAGGCGGCCCAGGTCGTAGGGGGCGAGGAAGGCTTCCAGGGTCGAGCGTTCGAGTGGGGTGAACACCGACATGTCAGCGCGGCCTCGCCAGGTTGGAAATGCACATCACCAGCTGAAGATCTCCCATTGTGGAATCAGCTTGTCCGGCTGGTCGGAGCGAATGAAGTTGCCATCGCTGCCGTCGGCGCGGACCAGGAAATAGGGTTTGCCATGCTTGGGAACCACCTTGATGGCGTAGAGGAAGCCATTCACGCGGTATTCCTGGATGGTCTTGTCGCCCTCCTGGCGGATGGTTACGTCGGGCTCGCCGGAGGGCGCGTCGTCGTCCGCCGCCATCGCGACGAGCGGGGCGAACGCCAGCAGTCCGGCGAGCATCAAGCGGTTCAGCGTACGCATGGTAACCTTGCTCCTTTATCGAATCGTCCAGGGTTCATTCTACACGCCCTGGTCTCCGGAAAAGGTTGATTCCCCTCATGAGCCAAGCGCCCCTCGTCCTGGTGGACGGTTCCTCGTACCTGTACCGCGCCTTCCATGCCCTGCCGCCGCTGACCACCTCGACCGGCAAGCCCACCGGTGCGGTGAAGGGCGTGCTGAACATGCTCCTGAGCCTGCGCAAGCAGTACCCGGACAGCCCGTTCGCGGTGGTCTTCGACGCCAAGGGCCCGACCTTCCGCGACGAGCTGTTCGCCGAGTACAAGGCCAACCGGCCGTCGATGCCCGACGACCTGCGGGTCCAGGTCGAGCCGCTGCATGCCAGCGTCCGCGCCCTCGGCCTGCCGCTGCTGTGCGTGGAGGGGGTCGAGGCCGACGACGTGATCGGCACCCTGGCGCGCAGCAGCGCCGCGGCCGGCCGCCCGGTGGTGATTTCCACCGGCGACAAGGACATGGCGCAACTGGTCGACGGGCACATTACGCTGGTCAACACCATGACCGGTAGCCGCCTCGACGTGGATGGCGTGAAAGAGAAATTCGGCGTCGGTCCTGAGCTGATCATCGATTTCCTCGCCCTGATGGGCGACAAGGTCGACAACATCCCCGGCGTTCCGGGTGTCGGCGAGAAAACCGCGCTGGGCCTGCTGACCGGTGTCGGTGGCGGCCTGGAGGTGCTCTACGCCAGCCTGGACAAGGTGCCCGAGCTACCGATCCGCGGCGCCAAGGGTTTGCCGGCGAAGCTCGAGGAAAATCGCGAGCAGGCGTTCCTGTCCTATCAGTTGGCGACCATCAAGACCGACGTCGAACTGGACGTGGAGATCGACAAGCTGTATCCCGGCGAGCCGCAGCGCGAAGCGCTGATCGCCCTGTACCGCGAGCTGGAGTTCAAGAACTGGCTGGACGACCTCCTGCGCGAGGCCAAGGAGGCCGGCGAGAACGGCGAGGCGGAAACGCCTATCCAGGCCGAGGTCGACTACGACGTGGTGCTCGACCAGGCCGGGTTCGACGCCTGGCTGAAGAAGCTGGAGGAGGCCGAGCTGATCGCCTTCGATACCGAGACCACCAGCATCGACGCCCAGCAGGCGCAGGTGGTGGGGGTGTCCTTCGCCGTGAAGGAGGGCGAGGCCGCCTACGTGCCGCTGGCCCACAGCTATATGGGCGTTCCCGAGCAACTGGACCGTGACGCGGTGCTGCGTGCATTGAAACCGCTGCTGGAGGATCCGAAGAAGCTCAAGGTCGGCCAGCATGCCAAGTACGACATCAATGTCCTGGCCAATGCCAGCACCCCCATCGCGCTGCGGGGCGTAGCCTACGACACCATGCTCGAGTCCTATGTGCTGGACTCCACCGCCACTCGCCACGACATGGACAGCCTGGCCCTGAAGTACCTCGGCCACAGCACCATCCGTTTCGAGGACATCGCCGGCAAGGGCGCCAAGCAACTGACCTTCGACCAGATCGCCATCGAACAGGCCGGGCCCTATGCGGCGGAGGACGCCGACGTGACCCTGCGCCTGCACCAGGCCCTGTGGCAGAAGCTGGAGGCGATCCCGTCCCTGGCCAGGGTCCTGACCGATATCGAGATGCCGCTGGTACCGGTGCTGGCGCGGATCGAGCGCAACGGCGCGTTGGTCGACGCCAACCTGCTGGGCATCCAGAGCCGCGAACTGGGCGAGAAGATGGTCGCCCTGGAGCGCCAGGCATACGACCTGGCGGGGCAGGAATTCAACCTCGGCTCGCCCAAGCAGCTCGGCGCGATCCTCTACGACAAGCTCGGCCTGCCGGTGCTGAGCAAGACCGCGACCGGCCAGCCGTCCACCGCCGAGGCGGTGCTCGCCGAACTGGCCGAGCAGGACTTCGAGCTGCCCAAGGTGATCATGCAGTACCGCTCCATGAGCAAGCTCAAGAGCACCTACACCGACCGCCTGCCCGAGCAGATCAACCCGCGCACCGGGCGCATCCATACCTCATACCACCAGGCGGTGGCGGCTACCGGGCGGCTGTCGTCGAGCGACCCGAACCTGCAGAACATCCCGATCCGCACCGCGGAGGGCCGGCGCATCCGCCAGGCGTTCGTCGCGCCGCAGGGCTACAAGCTATTGGCCGCGGACTACTCGCAGATCGAGCTGCGGATCATGGCCCACCTGGCCAAGGACGATGGCCTGCTGGATGCCTTCCGCCACGACCTGGACGTACACCGCGCCACCGCGGCGGAAGTCTTCGGCGTGCCGCTGGAAGACGTCAGTGGCGACCAGCGACGCAGCGCCAAGGCGATCAACTTCGGATTGATCTACGGCATGAGCGCCTTCGGCCTGGCCAAGCAGATCGGCGTCGAGCGCAAGGAGGCCCAGGCCTACATCGACCGTTACTTCGCCCGCTACCCCGGCGTCCTGGCGTACATGGAACGGACCCGCGCCCAGGCCGCGGAGCAGGGCTTCGTCGAAACCCTGTTCGGCCGTCGTCTGTACCTGCCGGAGATCCATTCGAAGAACGGTGCCATGCGCAAGGCCGCCGAGCGCACCGCGATCAACGCGCCGATGCAGGGCACCGCGGCGGACATCATGAAGCGCGCCATGGTCGCTGTGGATAACTGGCTGCAGGAAAGCGGCCTCGATGCCCGGGTGATCCTCCAGGTGCACGACGAACTGGTGCTGGAAGTGCGCGAGGACCTGGTCGAGCAGGTGTGCGAGGGAATCCGCCCGCTGATGAGCGGCGCGGCGACCCTGGACGTACCGCTGGTGGTCGAGGCGGGTGTCGGTTCGAACTGGGACGAAGCCCACTGATGAACGGTTGCGAGGCCCGTGTGGCGGGCCTTGCGAGCAGGTCCGGAGTGCCCGGTGAGGGTGCCGTGGAAAAGTTTTTCGCGGTGCGCTGAACTTTCCCGTTTTGCCGACAGTCAGAACACACGAATGGCTTCTTGAGCCCTTCGATGCTCCTTTGCAGTGTTTAGTGTTGGCAGATTCCTGGACCCCGCCCTAGCGGTCCGGACTTGAACCCCGAACTTCCCCCTCCCCATACGAAGCTCGGGGTTTTTTTTGCCTGGAATTCAGGCTTCCTCGAACGCCTCTTGGTCCTCGTCCAGCAGGCCCAGCCATTGCGCCAGGACCATTTGCGCCTCGTCGACGCCCTGGCGCTTGGGTGCGGAGAACAGTTGCAGGGTGGCGACGTCGCCCCAGCCTTGCTGGACTTCCCGGCGTACCTTGAGCAGGGCGTTCTTGGCCGCGCCGAAGGCCAGCTTGTCGGCCTTGGTCATCAGTACATGGATCGGCAGCTGGCTGGCCTGTGCCCAATCCAGCATCAGTCGGTCGAAGTCGGTGAGCGGATGGCGGATGTCCATCATCAGGAACACCCCGGCCAGGCTTGCGCGGCTGCTCAGGTAGGCTTCCAGGTGGCGCTGCCAGTGCTGCTTCAGGGGGATCGGCACCTTCGCGTAGCCGTAGCCGGGCAGGTCCACCAGGCGCCGCGAGTCGTCCAGGGCGAAGAAATTGAGCAGTTGGGTACGTCCCGGGGTTTTCGAGGTGCGCGCCAGGTTGGCGTGGGTGAGGGTGTTCAGCGCGCTCGACTTGCCGGCATTGGAGCGCCCGGCGAAAGCGACTTCCAGGCCCTCGTCGGGGGGGCACTGGTCGACCTGGGCGGCACTGATGAGAAAGCTGGCCTTCTGGCACAGGCCGACGATGGGGTTCTTCTCTGACATGGGTTATCCACAGGGGTGCGACTCGGTGTCGCGGGGGGCTGTTTCGTTTCCGTTTCGGTATCGGAAGTATATAATGCCGCGGATTTTGTGTGCGCTTTATCCCCCAGGGTCGAGCGCGCGCGGGAACGGACAGAGCATTTTCCGCGCGGTAGAACGCGGGCGTTCCCCCTGATGAGGACGATCATGAAGAAACTGCTGCTCGCAGCGACAGTCGTTGCGGTGGCCGTTACGGCGCAGGCGGCGCAGGACCCGGAAGCAGTGTTCAACCGGACCTGTGGCGCGTGTCACGACGGCCAGCTGCCGATGGCGCCGAAAAAGGGCGACCATGCCGCCTGGGAGCCGCGGCTGGCCAAGGGCATGCCGACCCTGGTCCAGCATGTGACCAACGGATTCAACGCCATGCCGCCCCGCGGCCTGTGCACCGACTGCAGTGCCGAAGACTACCAGGCAACCATCCAGTGGATGGTGAAGAAGTAGCCGAAGCCCACTATCTTTCACCCTTAGCCGTAATTGGATTAGCTGATGAACAAACTTCTCGTGAGTCTGCTGTTGACCCTGGGTCTGACCGGCCTTGCCCATGCCGCTGGCGATGCCGCCGCGGGCCAGGCGAAAGCCGCGGTATGCGGCGCCTGTCACGGTGCGGATGGCAACAGCCCGGCGCCGAACTTCCCGAAACTGGCCGGCCAGGGCGAGCGTTACCTGCTCAAGCAGATGCATGACATCAAGGACGGCAAGCGTACCGTGCTGGAAATGACCGGCCTGCTGACCAACCTCAGCGACCAGGACCTGGCCGACATCGCCGCCTACTTCGCCAGCCAGAAGATGAGCGTCGGCATGGCCGATCCGAACCTGGTGGCCCAGGGCGAAGCGCTGTTCCGCGGCGGCAAGATCGCTGAAGGCATGCCGGCCTGCACCGGTTGCCATTCCCCGAGCGGCGTCGGCATCGCAACCGCCGGTTTCCCGCACCTGGGCGGCCAGCACGCGACCTACGTGGCCAAGCAGCTGACCGACTTCCGCGAAGGCACCCGCACCAACGACGGCGACACCAAGATCATGCAGTCCATCGCCGCCAAGCTGTCGAACAAGGACATCGCCGCGATTTCCAGCTACATCCAGGGTCTGCACTGATCGCTGCGTAGCACGGCAAAAAAGATGTATGAAAAAGGGTGGCCTCGGCTGCCCTTTTTTGCGTCCGCCATCGCTACAATGCTGGAACCCGTGACCGCTCCCCCCGGTCGAACTGACCGGGCCGAACCCGGCCGGAGAGCGGCACTGACCTCGCCTAGGAGTGAACGATGCGTAACCTGATTCTCACCGCCATGCTGGCCATGGCCAGCCTGTTCGGCATGGCCGCCCAGGCCGACGACTATACCGCCGGCAAGGAATACGTCGAGCTGAGCAGCCCGGTGCCGGTGTCCCAGCCGGGCAAGATCGAAGTGGTGGAACTGTTCTGGTATGGCTGCCCGCATTGCTACGCGTTCGAGCCGACCATCGTGCCGTGGAGCGAGAAGCTGCCGGCAGATGTCCATTTCGTGCGCCTGCCTGCCCTGTTCGGCGGTATCTGGAACGTCCATGGGCAGATGTTCCTGACCCTGGAAAGCATGGGCGTCGAGCATGACGTCCACAACGCCGTGTTCGAGGCGATCCACAAGGAGCACAAGAAGCTCGCCACTCCGGAAGAAATGGCCGATTTCCTCGCCGGCAAGGGCGTGGACAAGGAAAAATTCCTGAGCACCTATAATTCCTTTGCCATCAAGGGCCAGATGGAAAAGGCCAAGAAGCTGGCGATGGCCTACCAGGTCACCGGCGTACCGACCATGGTGGTCAATGGCAAATACCGCTTCGACATCGGCTCGGCCGGTGGTCCGGAGGAAACCCTCAAGCTGGCCGACTACCTGATCGAGAAAGAGCGCGCAGCGGCCAAGAAGTAGGCAAGGTGATTCGGCATGTTGCGCCGCTGGCAGCGTGAACCTCGGGTCGCAGGCAGCTGCGACCCGCGAGTGAACCCCTCCTGTGACGATTCGCGGGAGTTGCCCGACGACGGCCGCCTGCGCCTTCTCAGCTTCAACATCCAGGTCGGTATCAGCACCGAGCGCTACCGCCACTACCTGACCCGCGGTTGGCAGCACCTGCTGCCCCACGCGGGGCGGGCGACCAACCTGAAGCGGATCGGCGAACTGCTCGCCGACTACGATCTCGTCGCCCTCCAGGAAGCCGACGGCGGCAGCCTGCGTTCCGGCTACGTCAATCAGGTCGAGCACCTGGCCCAGTTGGGGGCGTTCCCCTACTGGTACCAGCAGCTCAACCGCAACCTCGGGCGTATCGCCCAGCACAGCAACGGCCTGCTCAGCCGCTGGCGGCCGACCCTGCTGGAAGATCATCCGTTGCCCGGTCCGCCGGGACGCGGCGCGATCTTCGTGCGCTTTGGCGAAGGCGCCGACGCGCTGGTGGTAGTGATGATGCATCTCGCTCTCGGCGCTCGCACCCGCACCCGCCAGCTCGCCTATATCCGCGAGCTGATCGGCGACTACCGCCATCAGGTGCTGATGGGCGACATGAACACCCATGCCGTCGATCTTCTGGAAAACTCGCCCCTGCGCGACCTCGGCCTGATGGCGCCGCAGGTCGAGGCGACGTTTCCCAGCTGGCGGCCGCAGCGCAATCTCGACCACATCCTGCTCAGTTCCGATCTCGCTCTCGAGCGGGTCGACGTGCTCGACCAGCCGATCTCCGACCATCTGCCGGTATCGGTGGAGATTCGCCTGCCGGACAACCTGCGCGACAAGGCCTTGGTCGTGCGCGGGGATGCCGGGAGTCCGCCATGAGTCGCGACGACGTCCAGCGCTGGAAAGACAAGTACCTGGAGAACATCGAGCAGCAGGAGCGCCTGCAACGGCGCTGGGATGCCCGCATCGACCTGCTGCGTCGCGGCCTGGTGCGTAGCAGTCTGGCGGCCGAAGGCAGCGACAAGGCGGTCGACCAGTGCATGAAGGAGCTGCGCGAGATCCTCCGTCGCGACGACATGGACGCCGGCCTGTCGGGCCTGATTCCGCGCCTGGAAAAGGCCGTGCTCGACTCCGAACAACGCCGCCAGCAACGCACCCAGCAGAACATCGATGCCCTCGGCGAACTGGCCCAGCAGTTGCTGGCCCTGAACCTGCCGCGGGAACTGCGCAAGCCGCTGAAGCAGTTCGCCCGCGATATCGAGGAGCGCGCCCGGCAGTCGCGCGAGATTCCGATCCTGCTCAGCGAGCTGAGCAGGCTGCAACGCCAGGCGCTGGCCGAGCGCAAGGGCGGCGACGCCGAAGACGGTCGCCCGAGCCTGTTGCAACGCCTGTTCGGCGGCAAGGAGTCGGAAACCGCCGCGGAGCCGAGCGCATCGGTGCCGTCCGTTGTGGCGGCAAGCAATACACCGATCCAACCGGCGGCGGCCGCGCCGTCCCTGCCGGTCGCCGAGCACGACGAGGCGCCAGGCGGTCCGCCGCAGCCGTTGCCCGCCCGCACGGTCGCCGCCATCGAAAGCGCGCCAGCGGGTTGGGTCGGGGTCGCCGAGCGTGGCGAGCCGAACCAGATCCTGCTGGATGAGCCCCGGGAAATCTGGCTCGACAGCCTGCCGCTACCGGCCGGCCTGAGTTTTAGCGAGACGCTGGAAGACGCGGGTGCGGAGCCGTCGCCCGCAATGCCGGCGGACGTTGAAAGCGCGCCCGAAGCTCCGGCCACCCCTGTGGATAACCTCGACGGGCAGGCGGTAGACGAGGCCTACGAACTGCCGCCGCCGATACCGGAGCCCGGCTACAGCGCGGTGGCGCCGCACATCGAGGCCAGCCTGCTGCGGCTGCTCGACGGCCTGTCCCTGCCGAGCAGCCACCAGCCCCAGGCCGAGGCGCTGCGGGAGCGGATCGATGGCAGCCTGAACTGGTATGAGCTGGTGCCGGTACTCGACGACCTGGCGGTGCTGGTGCTGTCCCTGGCGGACAGTGGCCAGCGCGACTTCGAGGAATACCTGCGGCAACTCAACGAGCGCCTGGAAAGCTTCCTCGGCCACCTGGGCGACGCCCACGCCGGCTATACCGACGTGCTGGACAACGCGCGCGGCTTCGACCAATCGCTGCGTGAGCAGGTCAGCGGCCTGCAGGCCAGCGTGCAGCAGGCGACCGACCTGAACAGCCTCAAGCTGGCGGTGGACAGCCGGCTGAACGGCCTGCTCGCCTCCATGGACGAACACCAGCGCGAACAGGCCGAGCACGAACAGGAGGTGTCCGGCCGCCTGCAGGCGCTGATGGAACGGGTCAACAGCATGGAACAGGATGCCAAGGCGTTCCACAGCCACCTGGAGGACCAGCGACAGAAAGCCCTGACCGATCCGCTGACCGGGCTGCCCAACCGCGCGGCGCTCAGCGAGCGCCTGGAACAGGAGGTGGCGCGCCGGCACCGGGACGGCGGCGATCTGCTGCTGGCGGTGCTGGACATCGACCACTTCAAGCGGATCAACGACGACTTCGGCCACCTGGCCGGGGACAAGGTGCTGAAGATCATTGCCGGCGAATTGCGCAAACGGTTGCGCCAGGCCGATTTCATCGCCCGTTTCGGCGGCGAGGAGTTCGTCGTCCTGCTCCCGGCCACGTCCCTGGAAGCCGGCCGGCAACTACTCGAACGGCTGCGCGCGGCGATCGCCGCCTGTCCGTTCCATTTCAAGGGCGAGCCCCTGAGCATCACCTGTTCCGCCGGCATCACCGCGTTCGAAGGCAACGAGGCCGGCGAAGTGGTTTTCGAGCGCGCCGACCAGGCGCTGTATCGAGCCAAGCGCGCCGGCCGGGACCGCCTGGAAGTGGCCTGAAGGGCGACCAGCGCACATTCCGGCGACTCGGGACGGGCTCGCCTGCAGGTGTTGCCGCGGCTCGCTAGAATGGTCCCGCCCGGTAGAATGACCGGCTGTCCCGCTCTGGAAACTCCCATGGATATGTTCGGCGTCGCCGTCCTGATCTTTCTGGTCACCGATCCCTTCGGCAACATCGCCGTGTTCCTCGCCGCGCTGAAAGGCGTCGCCCCCGGGCGCCGCTTGCGCGTGGCGTTTCGCGAGCTGGCCTTCGCCCTGGGCCTGCTGCTGCTCTTCCTCACCCTCGGCGAGCACATCCTCAGCGGCCTCGGCCTGTCCCGCGAGGCGACCGGGATCGCGGGTGGCATCATCCTGTTCGTGATCGCCATGCGCCTGATCTTCCCGTCGCCCCAAGGGCTGCTCGGCGAAGTGCCCGACGGCGAGCCGCTGCTGGTACCCCTGGCCACCCCGGCGGTGGCCGGGCCCTCGGCGCTGGCGATGCTGATCACCCTGCGCACCACCTTCGACGGTCCGCTGTGGGAGCTTTACCTGGCGGTGGTGCTGGCCTGGGCCGCTACTGCGCTGATCCTGCTGCAGGCGGCGTTCCTCCAGCGTTTCCTCGGCCCGCGCGGGCTGACCGCCATCGAGCGCCTGGCCGGCATGCTGCTGATCATGCTCAGCGTCGATATGCTGTTGGACAACCTGCGCAGCGTGTTGCACATCGCCGCCTGACCGCGCTGCCCATTTTTTTCGGAGTCATCATGCGTTCGTTCGTTCTACTGGCTTTCACCCTGTCGCTGCTGGCCGGCTGCTCCAGCGGCCCGCGCCTGAACACCGACTACACCTCGGCGAACCAGGACAGCCGTGTCCAGTTCATCGTCCTCCACTACACCTCCACCGATCTGCCGCATTCGCTGGGCATCCTCACCCACGGCGGCGTCAGCGCGCACTACCTGATCGGCGACGACGAGCCGGCCACCGTCTACCGCCTGGTGGATGAGAACCGCCGCGCCTGGCACGCCGGGGACAGTGAATGGCAGGGCCGGACCTGGCTGAACGCCACCTCAATCGGCATCGAGATCGTCAACCAGGGCTATCGCGATACACCCCAGGGGCGGGTCTGGTATCCGTTCAGCGAAGCGCAGATCCAGGCGCTGATCCCCCTGCTGAAGGACATCGCCAAGCGCCACGGCATCACCCCGGACCGGATCATCGGACACAGCGATATCGCGCCGGGCCGCAAGGTTGATCCGGGTCCGCTGTTCCCCTGGAAGCGCCTCGCCGACGCCGGCCTGGTGCCCTGGCCGAAGCCCGGCGAATTGGCGCGCCGGCTCGCCGAACTGAACGGCCAGCTGCCGGATGTGCGCTGGTTCCAGCAGCAGTTGGCGCGGCACGGTTACCTGGTGCCGCAGACCGGCGAGCTGGAGAAGGACACCCGCGACGTCATCGGCGCTTTCCAGATGAAATACCGTCCGGCCCGCTTCGATGGCGAGCCGGACCTGGAAACCGCCGCCCTGCTGCTGGCGGTGCCGACTTCCTGAGGCCTGTGGAAAGCCTGCCGGGAGCGGCCCCGGTCACACCGGCAGCAGCATGTAGAAGCGCGCGCCCTGGCCCGGTTGCGAGCGCACCGCGATGCGCCCGCCATGCAGCTGGATGATTTCCTTGCACAGCGCCAGGCCGAGGCCGGCGCCGCCCTTCTTGCGTCCGACCTGGACGAAAGGCTCGAAGATCCGTCCTTGCTGGCTGAAGGGAATGCCTTCGCCATTGTCTTCCACCGCGATCAGCACCCGGTCGCCCTGGCGCCGGGCCTGCAGGTGGATCTGCCCGCCTTCGCTGCTATGGCGCAGGGCGTTTTCCAGCAGGTTGTCGATCACCCGCTCGATCTGCAGGCGATCGAGCTGCAGGCGCGGCAGTTCATCGCCCAGCTCCAGTTGCAGCGAGACCCGGCGGGCCTCGCCCTTGGGAGTGAAACGCTGCTGCGCCTGGGTGAGCAGGTCGACGAGGTCGCAGGACGCCAGTTCGAGCTTCTGCATGCCGGTCTGGTAGCGCGAGAAGTTCAACAGGTCGTTGATCAGCAGGACCAGCCGCGACATCTCTTCGTCCACCGTCTGGATCAGGTCCGCTTCCCGCGACTCCGCGGGGAAGTCCAGGCGTTCGCGGAGCAGGCTGAAGGCCATCTGCATGCCGGTCACCGGCGTGCGCAGTTCGTGGGAGGCGCGCAGGACGAATTCGCTGCGGACCCGTTCGAAGGCGCGCTGCTCGGTCACGTCGCGGACCACCAGCACCGCGCCGACGCTATGCCCGCCGGGATGGGTGACCGGATACAGCGACCAGGCCAGCAGGCGCGACTCGCCGGCGACGTCCACCACCAGGTCGGGCATCGCCTCGTCCTGGACTTCGCCGAGCAGGGCCTTTTCCACCGCTTCCTGGACATCGACATCGCTGAGTATTTCGTCGATCCGCTTGCCATGGGGGTCGTTGGAGACGAATAGCTGGCGGATCGCGACCGGGTTGGCGTGTTCGATGCGCCCCTGGTTGTCGAAGATCACCAGGCCGTCGTCGATGCTGTCGAGTACCGCCTGCAGGCGCCGCTCGCCGGAAAGCACCTCTTCGACGCTGGTCTTGCGGTACTGCCGCAGGGCCTCGGCCATCAGGCCGAAACGCCGGGTCAACTGGCCGACCTCGGCGACGTTGGTCATCGGCAGGGTCACGTCGAAATCGCCTTCGCCGATCCTGTCCGCCGCCCGCGCCAGGGTTTCGATCGGTGCGCCGAAGCGCCGGGCGATGCTGTGGGCGGTGACGAAACCGATCAGCAGGATGGCGACGCCCACCAGGCCAAGCAGGCCGGCGACCAGGTAGGCTCGGTGGCGGGCGCTGGTCTCGGCGTCGCTGATGCCGGCCAGCGCCAGTTGCTGCAGGTCCTGCAGGCGTAGGCGCAGGGTATTGAAGGCTTCGCTGAAGCCGTCGTTGTCGGCCATGGGCGCCTTGAGCAGCGCCGGGGTGTGCGCCTGCAGTTGCAGGTAGGCGTCGCGAACGCCATCCAGGGCGGCCTGCTCGGCGCCGTCGACGGTATTCGCCCGGCCCTGTTCCAGGACTCGTCGGAAGTCGTTTTGCGAGCGCTCCAGGGCCTGCCCGTCGGGTTTTTCGCGGAGCAGTATGACCAACTGGTCGCCGAGCAGCTGGCGCAACTGCTGGCTCACCTCGATGGTCGCGTGGTGGTGCGACATCCGTTGCTCCTGAGCGCGGCCGAGCTGCATCACGCTGAACAACCCGAGCAACAGGCCGAACAGCGAGACGGTGATCAGCGCGGAAATGCTGAGGAACAACCGGGTCCGGAGCTTCATCGGCAGCGGCATGCTCATAGGCCGTACTGCTTGCGCTTCCGGTACAGGGTCGAGGCATCGATACCGAGGGTCTTGGCGGCCTGGTCGAGGGTCGCGCTGGAGGCCATCACCGCCGTGATATGGGCTTTCTCCAGGTCTTCCAGGCTCAGCGATTCGCCGATCCGCGGCGCGCTGCTGGCAGATTGCGCAGCGCTGAAACCGAGGTGGTCGACATCCACCCGTTCCTGGTTGCAGATGATGCTGGCGCGCTCGATCACGTTGCGTAGCTCGCGTACGTTGCCCGGCCAGGGGTATTGCCGCATGGCCTCGCGGGCGGCTTCGCTGAAGCCGCGGGCGGGGCGGCCGTAGTCCTTGACGAAGCGGGCGAGGAAACGTTCGGCCAGGCCGAGGATATCCTCGGCGCGTTCGCGCAGGGGAGGCAGGTTGAGCACGATCACGTTGAGGCGGTAGAGCAGGTCCTCGCGGAACTGGCCCTGGGCGACCATCGCGCCCAGGTCGCGGTTGGTCGCGGCAAGGATGCGCACATCGGCGCGGCGGGTCACCGGATCGCCGACGCGTTCGTATTCCTTGTCCTGGATGAAGCGCAGCAGCTTGGGTTGCAAGGTCAGCGGGAAGTCGCCGATCTCGTCGAGGAACAGGGTGCCGCCGTCAGCCTGGCTGACCCTGCCCAGGGTGCTTTCGGTGGCACCGGTGAAGGCGCCGCGACTGTGCCCGAACAGTTCGCTTTCCATCAGTTCGGCGGTCAGCGACGGGCAGTTGATGGTGACCTGGGGCTTCTTCGCGCGTTTGCTCCAGGTGTGGATGGCGCGTGCCAGTTCGCCCTTGCCGGAGCCGGATTCGCCGAGGATGAGGATGTTGGCGTCGGTCGCCGCGACCTGGCGCGCGGTCTCCAGTACCGCGGCCATGGCCGGGCTGTGCGATTCCAGGCCGTCGCCCTGGCGGCGCACTTCGTCCTCCAGGGCCTCCAGGCGCGCGGTCAGTTGGCGCACCTCCAGTTGCTTGGCGGCGGCCAGGCGCAGTTGGTCCGGGCTGCAGGGCTTGACCAGGTAATCCACCGCGCCGGCCTGCATGGCGTCGACCGCGGTATCCACCGCCGAATGCGCGGTGACGATCACCACGCGCATCCATGGCGCCTGGACGCGCATCTGGGCGAGAACGTCGAGCCCGTTGTCTTCGCCCAGGCGCAGGTCGAGGAAGCACAGGTCGAATACCTGGCGCTGCAACAGGGCCTCCGCCTGCGGCGCGCTGCTGGCGGTGGCCACGCTGTAGCCTTCGTCTTCGAGGCAATAACGGAAAGTGCGCAGGATCGCCGACTCGTCATCGACCAGCAGGATGCGCCCCTGTTTTTCGGAAGTGGTTTCCATCGTTGCTTTTTATCCTCTAGGGAATTCACTGCCATTCGGCTTCTGGGTTAGTCCCCGGAAAGCCCATGCAAGTTGCAGAGCGCCCCGCCGCCCATCCGGGCGGCGTGCAACCTGCCGATGTTGCTGTTCTTGGGTTTTCGGGAAGCCGTGGCGGCTCCACGGATGGCTCCGGGTAGCAGGTGCCGGGTCGCTTCCCTGTTGCATGTGACAGCGTACCGCGCCGATCGTGCAAAACGCCCGGAATAATTTGTCGCGTCGTGCAGGATGAACTGCGCAGACTACCTGGGTTGTTTTATAACTTATTGAATTAAAAGTATTTTTTATTTTTTAGAAAGGCTGGCATGGGGCGTGCAATGAGGTAGTCACGGTCTCCCTGAAGAAAAAATGGACACAGGCCGGTTCGCTACCCCGATGGGCCCGGCCCCGAGGCGGTACCGACAGTTCCGAAGGCACACAGGAGAAAACATCATGCTTAGTTGGGCTATCACCTTTCTGATCATCGCCATCATCGCTGCCGTCCTCGGGTTTGGTGGCATCGCAGGTGCCGCCACCGGAATCGCGAAGATCCTCTTCGTGCTGTTCCTGGTGCTCTTCGTGGTCTCGTTCTTCTTCGGACGCCGTCGCGGCTAGCCGGATGCCAAGGAGAAAGCGATGCGACTCATGCGTAACCTGATGAACGCACTGCTGCTCGGTGCCGCCGCCAGTTCGCTGGCGGTGGCGGCCGACAGGGACGGCGAATACCGCTTGAACGAATTGCAGAGCACCGATGCCGGATACCGCAAGGCCTGGCAGAACCTGGTGGAAGACGAGAGCCGCTTGCCCGACTGGGTGATGAATCTCTCGGGAACCGCTACGCCGATGCATGCCGTCGACGACCAGGGCGACAAGTATCTGGTCGGCGGTCTCTGCGAGAAGTCCGATTGCAAGGGCCAGCGCCTGCTGGTCGCCTTCGATTGGGACAAGAGTCATGCCTACGGGCTCTACGTGCAGGTGCCCGGAGGGCTGCCGCAGGACAAGTCGCCGAGCAAGCACGCCAGCTTCCGCTGGCTGGGCAAGCCGGAGCCGGCGGTACAGAAGATCCTCGACGAACAACTCAAGGCCGATCCGAACTGGTACTGAGGCGGAACGGGCTTGCGTGACACCGCCCCGCCCGCAGCGGGGCATGGCCAGGGGACCGGGATGCGCTGGGTGAGGTCGATCCGGCGGGTGCCAGGGGTACAGGGAGTACCTCCTTCGGGGTCGGGCCAGGCGAAAACGCGCCGGAGGGGAGCCACCGATGTCTCGCTGCCTTCCGGCGCGCTTCTATATATAGAAGGGGTACGACGCTCCGCCGTCCGGCGGAGCGTCGACTTCCGCACCGATACTCCGCGAACTTCCCTGATATCGATCAATGCTTATGGATGGCTGAGTCGTTTTACAATCGACCACCCGCGCGTTCCGAGGCGCCCTCCCAGAAGGGCTTTACCGCGCGGTTATCCACAGAGTGCCGCTTATCCACAGCCGGCGATGGCGTGCCGGACGGCGTTGCGTGTCCTGCGACCATCCATCGCAGCGATGATGAGCGACTTTCAACTTCCCAGGATGGGCACGAGGCTCCCGGGCCTTGCACGGAGTGCCTTCCGCTCCCTGTTCTTGTACGAAAATCAAGGGCAATTTCCTGTGGGACGGACGTTTCATTAGTGATTTCTCATGCCGATTCGGCATGGGGCCGTCACTTACGGCATTAGACGGGGTAGGGGAGCGCATGAATCATTGCGCCCTTTCGCCTGTCGGGAGCGACTCTCCCGTTGGAGCGACTCCCGACTTCCACAAGAATTAAGGGTGACGAAACATGGGTAAAGCCAAGCTAAGCCTCGCCTGGCAGATCGTGATCGGTCTGGCACTCGGTATCGCCGTCGGCGCAGTGCTCAACCATTTCAGCGCCGAAAAGGCCTGGTGGATCGCCAACGTGCTGCAACCGGCCGGCGACATCTTCATCCGTCTGATCAAGATGATCGTGGTGCCGATCGTGATTTCCTCGCTGGTGGTCGGCATCGCCGGCGTCGGCGACGCGAAGAAGCTTGGCCGCATCGGCCTGAAGACCATCATCTACTTCGAGATCGTCACCACCGTCGCCATCGTCGTCGGCCTGCTGCTGGCCAACCTGTTCCAGCCCGGCACCGGCATCGACATGAGCACCCTGGGTACCGTGGACATTTCCCAGTACCAGAAGACCACCCAGGAAGTGCAGCATGACCATGCGTTCATCGCGACCATCCTCAACCTGATTCCCTCCAACGTCTTCGCCGCCATCGCCCGTGGCGAGATGCTGCCGATCATCTTCTTCTCGGTGATGTTCGGCCTCGGCCTGTCGAGCCTGCCCAACGACCTGCGCGAGCCGCTGGTGAAGGTGTTCCAGGGCGTTTCCGAGACCATGTTCAAGGTCACCCACATGATCATGAAGTACGCCCCTATCGGTGTCTTCGCCCTGATCGCGGTGACCGTCGCCAACTTCGGCTTCGCCTCGCTGCTGCCGCTGGCCAAGCTGGTGATCCTGGTCTACGTGGCCATCGTCTTCTTCGCCCTGGTGGTGCTGGGCCTGATCGCGCGGATGTTCGGCTTCTCGATCATGCGCCTGATCCGCATCTTCAAGGACGACCTGGTCCTCGCCTATTCCACCGCCAGCTCGGAAACCGTGCTGCCGCGCATCATCGAGAAAATGGAAGCCTACGGCGCGCCGAAGGCGATCAGCAGCTTCGTGGTGCCCACCGGCTACTCCTTCAACCTCGATGGTTCGACCCTGTACCAGAGCATCGCGGCGATCTTCATCGCGCAGCTCTACGGCATCGACCTGTCCATCGGCCAGCAGATCATGCTGGTGCTGACCCTGATGGTGACCTCCAAGGGTATCGCCGGCGTGCCGGGCGTGTCCTTCGTGGTGCTGCTCGCCACCCTGGGCAGCGTCGGCATCCCGCTCGAGGGCCTGGCCTTCATCGCCGGCGTGGACCGCATCATGGACATGGCGCGTACCGCCCTCAACGTGATCGGCAATGCCCTCGCGGTGCTGGTCATCTCCAAGTGGGAAGGCATGTACGACGCGGCCAAGGGCCAGCGCTACTGGGATTCGCTGCCGCACCTGCGGCAGGCGGTCGGCGAAGCCAAGGGCAAGCAGGCCACCCTCGAATAAGGCGGCTTCCCGCCCAGGAGGCCCCGGCATCGTCCGGGGCCTCGGCGTTTCTGGCGCCGGCACCGCCTGCGCCGCTATCATCCGCGCAACGCGGGGGATTCTGAATGCTGAACGGCTTGTGGTTGGGTTTTTTCCTGGTGGCGGCGGCGAGCGCGCTGGCGCGCTGGTTGATCGGCGGCGATGCGACGGTGTTCGCGGCGATGGTGGAGAGCCTGTTCGCCATGGCCAAGCTGGCGGTCGAGGTGATGGTCCTGCTGTTCGGCACCCTGACGCTCTGGCTCGGCTTCCTGCGCATCGCCGAGAAGGCCGGTCTGGTGGAGCGCCTGGCGGTGCTGCTCGGTCCGCTGTTCCGTCGGCTGATGCCGGAAGTGCCGCCGGGGCATCCGGCGATCGGCCTGATCACCCTGAACTTCGCCGCCAATGGCCTGGGCCTGGACAACGCCGCCACGCCGATCGGCCTGAAGGCGATGAAGGCGCTGCAGGAACTCAATCCCAGCAGCACCACCGCGAGCAATGCGCAGATCCTCTTCCTGGTGCTCAACGCCTCGTCCCTGACCCTGCTGCCGGTGACCATCTTCATGTACCGCGCGCAGCAGGGCGCGGCCGATCCGACCCTGGTATTCCTGCCGATCCTCCTGGCCACCAGCGCCTCGACCCTGACCGGCCTGCTGTCGGTGGCGCTGATGCAGCGCCTGCGCCTGTGGGACCCGGTGGTGCTGGCCTACCTGATCCCCGGCGCGTTGCTGCTGGCCGGCTTCATGGCGGTGCTCGGCACGCTCTCGGCCACCGCGCTGGCGCAGCTGTCCTCGCTGCTGGGCAACCTGACGCTGTTCAGCCTGATCGTGCTGTTCCTGATCGTCGGCGCGCTGAAGAAGGTGCCGGTCTACGAGAGCTTCGTGGAGGGGGCGAAGGAAGGTTTCGACGTTGCCAGGAACCTGTTGCCCTACCTGGTCGCGATGCTTTGCGCGGTTGGCGTGCTGCGCGCCTCCGGGGCGCTGGAAGTGGTACTCGGCGGGATACGCTGGGCGGTCGAGGGGCTGGGCTGGGACAGCCGCTTCGTCGAGGCGTTGCCCACCGCGCTGGTCAAGCCGTTCTCCGGCAGCGCGGCGCGGGCGATGCTGCTGGAGACCATGCAGACCCACGGCGTCGACAGTTTCCCGGCGCTGGTCGCCGCCACCGTGCAGGGCAGCACCGAGACCACCTTCTACGTGCTCGCCGTCTATTTCGGCTCGGTCGGCCTGCAGCGCGCGCGCCACGCGGTGGGCTGCGCGCTGACCGCGGACCTGGCCGGGGTCATCGCCTCCATCGGCGTGTGCTACTGGTTCTTCGCCTGAGGTCGCCAGGCTTCGACGTCACTGGGTGACGTCGAAGCGCAGGGTGCCGATCATCTGTCCGGCCTCGGTGAGTACCTTCACCTGCCAGTGGCCGACCGGGTCGCCGGGGAAGTTCTGCTTGTGGGTCCAGGCCCGGTAGCCCTCCTTGCGGCCGCCGTGGATATCCAGGGCGATGCGGTCGAACTCCTTCCCGTTGAACATCCACACGTGATAGATGCGCTCGTCGAGGCCGCGCGGCGCGTTGATCGCGGTATAGGCGAACAGGCCCTGGCTGCGCAACTGGCTGGCGCCGACCTGCTCCAGGCTGTCGCCGGGCGTGCGGCTCTGGTCGTCGAACTGGCTGCTCACCGCCACTTCGGTCAGCCACAGGGTGGCCGGCGGTACCCAGGTGCGGCCGAACCATCCGGCCAGGCCCACCGCCAGGGTCAGGCCGAGAAGCAGGAAGCCGCGCCACCAGTGCTGTAGCGGGAAGGTCACGAGCAGGCTGGGGAAGGACAGCACGACGGCGATGCCCAGCGACAACCGGTAGCTTTCCGGGGTGGTCAGGTGCAGCAGGATCGGCAGCGAGGTCAACAACACCGCGAACAGGGTCAGGGTGTGGTAGGCGAGGAACACCCAGCGACGCCTGGACAGCCAGCGATAGTAGAGCGGATCGGTGATGGAGATCAGCGCCGCGGCGGCCAGCGTCCCTGTGAACAGCGCCTGACCGCTGTTCCAGGTGGTGGTGATGAGAAAGAACGGCAGGACGAAGAACAGGCTTTCCTGGTGGATCAGTTGGGTCGCGTAGCGCAGCAGCGGCGCCGGGATCTCCCAGCCGAAGCGGCGGGCGAAGGTCTCCCGCAGGAGGTTCTCGAGGATCAACCAGACCCAGCTGACCAGCATGATGATTGCGAGTACCTGGGCGAAGCCCTTCTGCCGGTCGACCATGATGAAACTGAACACGCCCGAACAGAAGCCGAACAGGGCGATGGTGCGTGGATAGCGGGCCATCAGGCCGCCGACCAGGGCGATCAGTTGCTCCAGGCGGACCTTGAGGATGGGGCGTTGTTGGTTGGGCATGGGGAACAGCGGGTTCTCGATCGGATCTGCTCGGCCAGCCGGCCGGGGCGCGCAGCATAACCCCGGCCGGGTTTCCTGGGTATGAACGAAGGACAGCTACCGCGCGGCGAATGTTTCCTTCGCCCGACAGAGGCTCCGCTCTCCTTTCGCGGAGGGCGACCAGGGAAAAAGGCGTCGCTTTCCCGACCGATGGTCGCGAAGCTTTCGGCAGCCTTTCAAACCCCTTCAATTCGCACCTTTCGGGCAATTTTAGATTGTTCGACAGGAGTTTTTACACATATGGTTACAACTCGGTCGATGGATGACGTACCCGCCTGCGTGGCCATCGACGCCGCCATGGACCGCTTCCCCGTGTCTGCCTGAGTGTGTGTCCCATGGCCTCTAATAAATCCAAAGGCGTCGCCATTTTCCGTGTGGTCAGTGGCAACTTCCTCGAGATGTACGACTTCATGGTGTATGGCTTCTACGCCACCGCCATCGCCAAGACCTTCTTCCCCGGCGACAACCCGTTCGCCTCCCTGATGCTGTCCCTCGCCACCTTTGGCGCCGGCTTCCTGATGCGGCCGTTGGGTGCGGTGTTCCTGGGCGCCTACATCGATCGCCACGGCCGCCGCCAGGGCCTGATCATCACCCTCGGCCTGATGGCCATGGGCACCCTGCTGATCGCCTTCGTTCCCGGCTATGCCACGCTGGGCGTGGCGGCGCCGTTGCTGGTGCTGTTCGGCCGGCTCCTGCAAGGTTTTTCCGCCGGCGTCGAGCTGGGAGGGGTTTCGGTCTACCTGTCGGAGATCGCCACGCCAGGACGCAAAGGCTTCTTCGTCAGTTGGCAGTCGGCCAGCCAGCAGGTCGCGGTGGTCTTCGCCGGCCTGCTCGGCGTGCTCCTCAACCAGTGGCTGAGCCCGCAGGACATGGGCGAATGGGGCTGGCGCGTACCGTTCTTCATCGGCTGCCTGATCGTTCCGGCGCTGTTCGTCATCCGTCGCTCGCTGGAGGAAACGCCGGAGTTCGAGGCGCGCACCCACCGCCCGTCGCTGTCGCAGGTGCTGCGCTCCATCGGGCAGAACTTCGGCGTAGTGCTGGCCGGTACCGCGATGGTGGTGATGACCACCGTATCGTTCTACCTGATCACCGCCTACACGCCGACCTTCGGCAAGAATGAGTTGCAACTGTCGGACCTCGACAGCCTGCTGGTGACCATGTGCATCGGCCTGTCCAACTTCATCTGGCTGCCGGTGATGGGCGCGTTCTCCGACCGCATCGGGCGCAAGCCATTGTTGCTGGGTGCCTCCGCGCTGGCACTGCTGACCGCCTACCCGGCGCTGTCCTGGCTGGTCCGCGAGCCGAGTTTCGCCGGCCTGCTCGGCGTCGAGTTGTGGCTGTCGTTCCTCTACAGCAGCTACAACGGCGCGATGGTGGTGGCGTTGACCGAGGTGATGCCGGCGGACGTGCGCACCACCGGTTTCTCCCTCGCCTACAGCCTGGCTACGGCGACCTTCGGTGGTTTCACCCCGGCGGTCTGCACCTGGCTGATCCACACCCTGGACAACCGCGCGGCTCCGGGCATCTGGCTCAGTGGCGCGGCGCTGCTGGGGCTGCTCGCCACCCTGGTGCTGTTCCGCCGGCGCGGCAAGGAGATCGCCGAGGCCGAGCTGGCCAACGCCTGAGGCGTTTCGCCGCATGCCGTGCGTCGGCTCTCGCCGGGGCTGCGGCGGCGGCGTTGATGTCGATCAACCGGAGCTGCGCCAAACCGCGTAGACAGGAAGGAAGTGGTTGTACCGACTTCCTTCCCTTCCTGGAGATCGCATCATGTCCAATGTACAAAATGCCAGCCGGTCTTCCGCGTTCGCGGCGGTGGAGGGCGACCATTGGGTCGAGTCCCTCGACGATGGCCGCCACGTGCTGATCCGTCCCCTGCGCGAGGAGGACCGGGAGCGCGAACGCCAGTTCATCAACCGGCTGTCCCCGGCGACCCGCCACTTCCGCTTCCTCGGTGAGATCAAGGAAGCCAGCCCGGCGCTGCTCGACCAACTGATGGACATCGACTACCAGCAGAGCATGGCCTTCGTTGCCCTGGTGCACGAGGACGGTGAGCTGCGCGAGGTCGGTATCAGCCGCTACGCCGCCTGTTGCGAGGAAGGGCAGTGCGAATGCGCGGTAACCATCGCCGACGACTACCAGGGGCTGGGCCTCGACGCCGTGCTGATGCGCCATCTGATCGACGTGGCGCGGCGCAACGGCTTCCGCCAGATGTATTCGGTGGACTCGGCGGCCAACCGGGCGATGCGCGACCTGTGTTGCGCACTGGGCTTCGTCGGCCAGCGCGACCCGGACGACTCGACCCAGGTCATCCACCGCCTGGCCCTGTAGCCCGCTCAGGCGCGCCGGCGGCGCAGGCCGAACCAGAGCAGGCCGCTGGCCAGGAGACCGGCGGCGAGCAGCAACGGGTAGAGCATGTCGTCGTCGAACAGCGGCTTTTCGATGCGCAGGTAGCCTTCGCCGTCGAACAGCCGCTTCGCCAGCGCGTTCGCCTGTTGCAGGCTGACCTTCGCCAGGCGGCGCTCCTCATTGGGGAAATGGCCGTCCTCGTAGTCGGCCAGCGAGCCCCAGTAATAGTCCGCCAGCGCCGCGTTGCCCTGAGTGCTCCAGGCCAGCCTGGCGCGCTCGGCGAATTGCACCCGCTTGAAACGTCCCGGGTCCAGGCCATGCTGGCGGATGCCGTCGAGCAACTCGCGCAGGGCGGCCTCGGTGGCGGGCAGGTCGCTGCGCTCGACATCCGCGTCGAGGCTGAAGAAGCCCTGGTTGGCGAACACCTGGCGATCGGTCGATGGCCCGTAGGTGAGTCCGCGACGCACACGCAGGTCGGCGTACAGCGCGTCGTTCATATAGGCCTGGAGCAGGACCATGGCGTCCGGGTCGGCGTCGTCCGGCTCCGGATAGATCCAGTGCAGCATCGCACCCTCGCCGAATGGCCGGGTGATCAGGGTGCGCCTGGCCTCGGCATGCCCGTTGGCCGCCGGCAGCTCGCGGCGCTCGGGGAGCTCGTGGTCTTCCAGGGTGCCGAAGGTCCGGGTCAGATAGGCCGGCAGGCGCGGGTCGAGGTCACCGACCAGGATCAGGGTCATGTTGCCCGGTACGTACCAGTCGCTGCGCAGCCGCTCCAGCTGCTCCGCGCCAAGCGGCGCCAGCGGCGCGCGCTGGGAGCAGGCCAGGCCCAGTTCCACCGCCAGTTGGTCCATGGCGCCACGGCCCAGGTTCTCGCGGTCGAGCCAGCGCTGCAGGTGCGAGTAATGGCCACCGCCTTCGCGCTCGATCACCCGCTTGGCGGCGGCGATGCGCGGCTCGTCCAGTTCGGTGCGGGTGATGGTGTCCAGCAACAGGTCGAGGACCTGCCGCTGGGTGGCGGCAGGCGCCTCGATGACGAAGGTGGTGTCGCCTTCGCTGGTATAGGCGTTCCATTGCCCGCCGAGGGCCTGCATGCGGGCTTCTAGGTCGGCCTCGTCGCCGCCGTCCAGGCCGCTGAAGAACAGGTGCTCGAGCAGGTGCGGCAGCTGCTTTTCACGGCACGAGAAGTCGGCGAAACCGACCCCCACCACCAGCCGGATCGAGACGTGCCGGCGCTGCTCGGTGGGCTTGAGCAGCACGCCCATGCCGTTTTCCAGCTGGAAGGCTTCGACCTCGCTGCGCTGGTCGGCGTACGACCAGGGGCAGAGCAGGCAGAACAGCAGCAGGGTGGACAACGAACGCATGGGCCGAGCCTGGAACTGAAAATACCGAGAATAGCGGATGCTTCATGACGAACCTACCCGCAGAACGGCTAATGTCGCGAACGGCGTGTTTCCGCACGCTCCTCGACGAGCGCTGGCTCGGCCAGCGGCGCCGAGGTCATGTCGTCGACCTCGTCGGCCCAGTCGTCCTCGTCCTGGCGAACGCCCTCGTCGGCCGCGCTGCTCGGCGCGTCAGGGTTGTCCAGCACGGCGTAGGCGATGGCGCAGAACAGCGAGTTGAGACGCTTCATGTCGCTGATCAGGTCCAGGTGCAGCGAGCTGGTCTCGATGCTCTGTACCACCTGCTGGTGCAGGCGGTCGACATGGGCATGGGCGTAGCGCCGTTCCTGCAGGCGGAAGCGCTGCTTGGCCCGGCGCAGGCGCTTGGCGCTGTCGAGGTCGCCGTTGAGGAACACCGAGAGACCCAGGCGCAGGTTGGAGACCAACTGCTGGTACAGGGTGCCGATCTCTTCCAGGCCGGTGTCGGAGAACGAGCGGCTGCGCGAGGTCTTCTTGTCCTGCACGGCGGCGAGCATGTGCTCGATGATGTCGCCGGCCTGCTCCAGGTTGATCGCCAGCTCGATGATCTCCGCCCAGCGCCGGCTGTCGCGTTCGGACAGGTCCTCGCGCGGCATCCTTGCCAGATACAGCTTGATCGCGGTGTAGAGGGCGTCGACGTCGTCGTCGAGCTTGCGGATGTCCTTGCCGAGCAGCGGATCGCCGCCGCGGATGATCTGCATCAGATTGTTCAGCATCTGCTCGACGGTGTCGCCCATGCGCAGGGTCTCGCGCACCGCGTTGGCCAGCGCCAGGCTCGGCGTGTCGAGGGCGGCGGGGTCGAGATGGCGCGGCCGGGCGACGTCGTCGGGAAGGGCACGGTCGGGCATCACCCGGGTGCAGAAGCTGGCCATGGCGTTGGTCAGCGGCAGGCAGGCGAGGCAGCGCGCGGCGTTGTAGAGCACGTGGAAGGCGATCACCAGTTCGGCGGTGCTGAACTGCCAGTGATCCAGCCAGTCCGCCAGCGGTCCCACCAGGGGCAGCACCAGCAGGCAGCCGGCGACCTTGAACAACAGGCTGCCGAGGGCCACCCGGCGACCGGCGGCGTTTTGCGCGGTGGCGCTGAGCATGGCCAGGATGCCGCTGCCGAGGTTGGCGCCGACCACCAGGCACAGCGCGACCTTCAGCGAGATCACCTTGGACGCGGCGAGGGTCGCGGTAAGCAGCACGGCGGCCAGGCTGGAATAGGAAATCATGGCGAACAACGCGCCGGTCAGGGCGTCGAGCATGATGTCGCCGGTCAGGCTGGAGAACAGTACCTTGACGCCCTTGGCCTGGGTCATCGGCTCGGCGGCGGCGACGATCAGCTGGAGCGCCAGGATGATCAGGCCGAGGCCGATGAATACCCGGCCGAGCTGGCCGAGGCGGGTCTGTTTGCGGCTGAGGAAGAAAATCACGCCGAAGAAGATCAGCAATGGCGAAAGCCACGACAGGTCGAGGGTCAGCACCCGCGCCATCAGCGCGGTGCCGACATCGGCGCCGAGCATGATCGCCAGTGCCGGCGCCAGTGCCATCAGGCCCTGGGCGACGAAGGAGGTGGCCAGCAGGGCGGTGGCGTTGCTGCTTTGCACCAGGGCGGTGACGCCGATGCCGGCGGCGAACGCCAGCGGGCGTTTTTCCACGCTGCGACTGAGGATGCGCCGCAGGTCGGCGCCGTAGACCCGGAGAATTCCGGTGCGGACGATATGCGTGCCCCACACCAGCAGGGCGACGGCAGAGAGCAGGTCGAGCAGTTTCAGCATGGCGTGGCCCCCCTGGCACTACGACGAATGGCCAACCTCGCGCCAGGTTCCGCGTGCGTTGCGCCGCAGAGCCCGGACAACGGCGCCAACGGCCACGATGGAAAGGCAGCGTTCAGGCGAGTTGTAACACGAACGTCATATTTGGACAGGCGCCCCCCGCGGGAGTTCGTCCCGGCAGCCCGAGCGGCAGGGCGCCTACCCTTCATTCAAGCGTGCGCGCCGCGAAACGGCGAGGATTTTTTCGCCTTCCGTTCGATGCATGCGTTTGCGCCACAGGCCATGGAATTAGCCGACAGGAAGGGTATCCTTTGCACCTTTTAAAAAGCCCCGGTCTAGAGGGATACAGAGGAGTGGTGCGGATGCGATTTGCGGGGATCAGTGGCTGCCTCTCGGCAGCGGTGTTGGCGCTCGGGGTAGGGGGAGCGCCGGTGGTTCGGGCCGATGCGCTGGGCGATAGCCTGGAGCAGGCGCACATCCGCAAGGCGACCTTCGCCGCGCCGGCCTGGGAAGGCTATACCAACGCCGACGGCAGCGGTCTGTACTGGGACCTGCTGAAGCAGGTCTATGCGCCCTACGGGCTCGACGTGAAATTCATCAGCATGCCCTGGAACCGCGCCAACAAGCTGATGACCGCGGGCTCCATGGTCGATGGCGTGCCGGGCGAGATCCCCGGCGTTGAGGGCAAGCTGTACGCCCAGTTGCCGATCGACATCGAGTACCACGGCGTGATGCATGCGGCGAAGACGCCCTTTTCCGGCCGCGCCAGCCTCACCGGCAAGCGCGTCGGCTGGCGCCATAGCTACAACCTGATCCCCGCGGAGCAGCGCGACTTCACCCTGGTCGAGTGCATACGCCCCGAGCGTTGCACCGAGCAGGTCCAGAACGGCGAGCTGGATTTCTTCCTCGACGAGCCGGACGAACTGAAAAAGCAGCGCAGCGAAGCGCACCTGGCGGCCGATGCCTATCCGATCGCGCAACTGCCGCCCGGCAAGGAGTCCTTCATGACCTTCGCCGACAGCGCCAGCGGCCGGCTCCTGCGCGAGGTCTATGACGCGCGGGTACGGCAGATGGCGGCGTCCGGCGAGCTGCGGGCGCTCTACCAGCGCTGGAACAGCGAGGTGCCCGACGCCGTGCAGGCCCTTTCGGCGCAGTGATGCGCCGCTCATTTCCACCGCGGAGCCTTTCCGGGGCTTGCGCGGCGGGAATGAAACGCCTAGGATTCGCCCTTCATTTCCCCCACTCACGCACCGCAAAGGAGGTTACATCGATGATTCAGTTCTCTACCCTTTGCAGGCTGCGCCTGGCCTAACGGCCACCGAAACCTACCGCTCGACCCCCTGCACCGCTGAACGATTCCCGCCCTTGCGTCCGCGCAAGCTTCCGGCGAGAGGTCATCGGCTGCCGTGGTCACCGCTCCCCAGGTTTTCACTTCTCCGTTAGACGCCCTTCGCCCTTCCGCGAGTGCCCGCTCGGCTTCGGTCTGCCCCCCCGGATCTACCGTTTCAATCACATGGATTGGATTATGGGCAACTACATCAAGCCTTTGTCCGCGGGCGTCGCACTGATCGCCTCGGACAGCACCTGGATCGAAGGCAAGGCGATCCAGCAACTGCAAACCACCGCCGAGCTGGACGGCATGCGCCGCGTCGTCGGTCTCCCGGACCTGCATCCCGGTCGCGGCTATCCGGTCGGCGCGGCGTTCTTCTCCGTCGGCCGCTTCTACCCGGCGCTGGTCGGCAACGACATCGGCTGTGGCATGGCCCTGTGGGAAACCGGCCTGGCCCCCGGCAAGCTGTCGGCGGACAAACTGGAAAAGCGCCTGGGCAATCTCGACCTGCCGCTGGACGAGACCTGGAACGATTGCATCGAAGCCCTGGAGCTGCCGGCCCGCGAGCACTGGCGCGCGCTCGGCACGATCGGTGGCGGCAATCACTTCGCCGAACTACAGCAGGTCGAGACCGTGTTCGACCAGGCTGCCCTGCACGCCCTCGGCCTCGATGCCGATCGCCTGCAACTGCTGGTGCACAGCGGCTCGCGCGGGCTCGGCCAGGCGATCCTGCAAGAGCATGTCAGCCTGCACGGCCACGCCGGCCTGCTCGACGGCAGCCTGGAAGCTTCCGCCTACCTGGCGCGCCACGCCAATGCGTTGCGCTTCGCCGAGGGTAACCGCCAGCTCATCGCCCGGCGCATTCTCGAACGCTTGCGCTGCGACGGCCTGGAACTGCTCGACGTCAACCACAACCTGGTGGCGCCGGCACAGGTCGATGGCGTCGACGGCTGGCTGCACCGCAAGGGCGCCACCCCGGCCGACCAGGGTGTGCTGGTGATCCCCGGCTCGCGCGGCGACTACAGCTACCTGGTGGAGCCTGTGCCGAGCGCGCAGAGCCTGTTCTCCCTGGCCCACGGCGCCGGTCGCAAATGGCAGCGCGGCGAGTGTCGGGAACGCCTGGCGGCGCGCTTCAGCGTCGACCAGCTGGGCCGCACGCGCCTTGGTAGCCGGGTGATCTGCGGCGACCGCCAGCTGATCTACGAGGAAGCGCCGGAAGCCTACAAGGGTATCGACTCGGTGGTCGGTGCGCTGCTCGAAGCCGGCCTGCTGCGCCTGGTCGCCCGCCTGAAGCCGGTGCTGACCTACAAGACCCGTGGGGAGTGCTGCCGATGATCCTGCTGCAACTCTCCGCGGCCCAGGGGCCGGCGGAATGCTGCCTGGCGGTGGCGAAGGCGTTCGAGCGGCTGTGCCTCGAGGCGGCGCAAGCCGGCGTCGAGGTCGAGGTAATCGAGGAGGTGGCCGGCGAGCGTCCGCGCACCTGGCGTTCGCTGCTCCTGGGGCTGCGCGGCACTGCCGCCGAAGCGCTCGCCGAGCGCTGGTGCGGCGGTATCCAGTGGATCTGCCCCAGCCCCTACCGGGCAATGCATGCGCGCAAGAACTGGTTCATCGGCGCGGAGCGCTTCGCCGCGCCGCCGGCCAGTCTGGAGGGCGAGATCCGTTTCGAGACCCTGCGCTCTTCCGGCCCCGGCGGCCAGCATGTCAACACCACCGACTCGGCGGTGCGCGCCACCCACCTGGCCAGCGGCATCAGCGTCAGGGTGCAGAGCCAGCGTAGCCAGCACGCCAACAAACGCCTGGCGATCCTGCTGATCGCCCGGCGCCTCGCGGATCAGGCGAGCAGCGCGGCCGACGCGCTGCGCGCGGAGCGCCGCCAGGCCCACGGCCGGATCAGTCGCGGCGCGGCTCGCCGGGTATTCCGCGGCGAGCGTTTCGAGCCGGCCTGAGCGGCTCAGTCGCCGAGCACTTCCTTGCGCAGCTTCACCGGCTCTTCGCCCCGTTTGCGCGCGGCGGCGCCGCGCATGCGGATGTTCAGCGCCTCCACGGCCAGGGAGAAGGCCATGGCGAAGTAGACGTAGC